>DAOUQK010000101.1 GCA_030625695.1 Paracoccaceae bacterium
AGCCATCTTGCAACTCTTGTGCCGCCCGTGCGGCCATCTGATTACGATCCCAAGGCATTATACAGCCTCCTTCTGGCGTGTGGTGCGCTGTTCGATGCGTTTTTCATGATCGCCCTGGATCAGCCGGGTCACATATATCCCTGGCAAATGGATCAGATCGGGGTCAAGCGAGCCCACCGGCACGATCTCTTCAACTTCGGCCACACAGACCTTACCGCACATTGCAGCGGGCGGGTTGAAATTGCGCGCCGTCTTGCGAAACACCAGATTTCCGGTCTCATCCGCCTTCCAGGCTTTGACAATCGAAAGGTCGGCAAAGATGCCTTCCTCAAGAATATAGGTCTCGCCGTTAAAGTCTTTATGCTCTTTGCCCTCGGCAATCACGGTGCCCACACCCGTCTTGGTGTAAAACCCCGGGATGCCACAGCCCCCGGCGCGCATCCGTTCGGCCAGCGTGCCTTGCGGGTTGAATTCCAGCTCCAGCTCGCCACTCAGATACTGACGCATGAATTCGGCGTTTTCCCCGACATAAGAACTCAGCATCTTTTTGACCTGTTTGGTTTGCAGCAAGATGCCAATACCAAAATCATCCACACCGGCGTTGTTGGACGCAAATGTCAAATCCTTGGTTCCGGCTTCTTTGATCGCCTGCAAAAGAAGTTCCGGAATGCCACAAAGCCCAAAGCCACCGGCGGCGATCATCATCCCGTCGCTTAGCAATCCATCAAGCGCCTCGGTGGCGCTGCCATAGAGCTTTTTCATCGCATTCCCTTCCAGTTCATGGTGTTGCTTTGCTTCATGCCGCCCTGCAGCATCAAAGTCAATAATCGCAACCACGACGCCGGGCAAGTAAACCGTGAAGAAGCCCCTTTAACCCGCGGCTGTCTTGGTCGGGGCCTTCTTTTTGGGCGCGGGTTTTTTCTTGGCCGCTGGTTTCTTCTTCGGGGCGGCCTTTTTCTTAGGTGCCGCTTTTTTCTTGGCCCCGCCCTTTTTGGCGGCCCGCTCAGCGATCAGCTGAACGGCCATATCCATGGTAACATCAGCCGGTTCTGTGCCTTTGGGGATGGTCGCATTGACCTTGTCCCACTTCACATAAGGCCCGTACCGCCCTTCCATCACATTAACCGGCCCGCCGCTCTCGGGATGTTCGCCCAGCTCAAACAATGGTTTTGCCGCTGTGCGTCCACGCCCCGGTCCCTTAAGGCGCTTTTCCGCAATCACTTCGACGGCGCGGTTCATGCCGATGGTGAACACTTCTTCGATATCCGGGATATTGGCGTATAATTTCGCCTCTTTGCCCGCATCATCGACCGTGGTGTGCAACACATACGGGCCAAACCGCCCCAGATTGGTATGAACAGTGCCGCCCTCAGGGTGATCGCCGACAAACCGGGGAAGGGACAACAGTGTCACCGCCTTTTCCAGCGTCATATCATCCTTTGACCAGCCTTTGGGCAATGACGCCCTTGGTGGCTTCTTAACTTCTTCCGTTGGTTCGCCGCGCTGAACATATGGTCCAAACCGACCCGATTTCAGCGAAATCTCGTCGCCCTGATCTTCGCCCAGCACCTTTTCGCCGCCATCTGCCGCGTCCCCGGCAATGGGCCGGGTGAACCGACACTCAGGGTAATTACCACAACCGACAAAGCCACCGGTGCGGGAAGTTTTCAGATGCAGGCTCCCCTCACCGCACTTGGGGCAGATACGCGGATCAGTCCCGTCTTCGCGCGGTGGGTACAATTGCGATGCCAACGCCGCGTCCAGAACATCCAGCACCTGGGTGATCCGCAATTCGGACGTCTCGGCAATGGCGGCATGGAAATCTGTCCAGAACCGCGCCAAAACCTTTTTATAGTCGCGGTTGCCGGCCGAAACATCGTCCAGTTCTTCTTCAAGATTGGCGGTAAACTCATAGCCGACATACTGGCGAAAGAAATTCAGCAGGAAGATCGTAACAATCCGCCCCTTATCCTCGGGGATCAGCCGGTTCTTGTCCTTGCGCACATATTCCCGGTCCTGGATCGTGGTTATCACGCTGGCATAGGTCGAAGGCCGCCCGATCCCAAGCTCTTCCATCCGCTTGACCAATGTGGCCTCGGTGTACCTTGGCGGGGGTTGAGTAAAATGTTGCTCGGGGCTGACCGACCGCTTGTCGGCCTTTTCATCGGCCATAATCTGCGGCAACCGCTTGTCGTCATCATCGACAACCGTATCGTCGCGGCCCTCTTCATAGACCCGCATGAACCCGTCAAACAACACCACCTGCCCGGTGGCGCGCAGACCGACCTGCGCGTCCGCACTGCCAATCTCGACCGTGGTTCGTTCAAGCCGCGCACCCGCCATCTGACAGGCCAGCGTCCGCTTCCAGATCAGATCATACAATTTCCGCTGGTCCGGTTCACTCAGCTTGATCGCGCTGGCATCCTTGGTCATCTCCGTCGGGCGAATACATTCATGCGCTTCCTGCGCATTCTTCGCCTTGTTCTTATATATCCGGGGGGATGACGGCACATATTCGGCGCCATAACGATCCTTGATCGCGTCGCGGGCGGCCGTAACCGCTTCGGGTGCCATATCAATCCCGTCGGTTCGCATATAGGTAATGTGCCCGGCCTCATACAACCGTTGCGCCGTGCTCATGGTCTGGCGCGCGCCCATGCCGAACTTGCGGCTGGCCTCTTGTTGTAGGGTCGATGTCATGAACGGTGCACTTGGGTTGCGGCTGGCCGGTTTGGCCTCGACCGACTGCACGGTCAGATCGCGCGAGGTCACCGCCTGCACTGCCAATTCTGCCGCCGTATCATTCTCAAGATCAAACTTGGTCAGCTTCTTGCCAGCCAACGACGTCAGGCGCGCCTCATATTCCTGCCCGCGTGGTGTCGCCAGCAGCGCCTTGACCGTCCAGTATTCACGCGGGTTAAACGCCTCGATCTCCATCTCACGTTCGACAATCATCCGCAGGCAAACCGACTGGACCCGCCCCGCCGATTTTGCGCCCGGCAGTTTGCGCCACAAAACGGGTGAAAGATTGAACCCCACAAGGTAATCCAAAGCGCGGCGTGCAAGGTAGGCATCCACCAATGGCTGGTCCACCTGACGCGGGTTTTTCATCGCTTCGGTGACGGCAGTTTTGGTGATCGCATTGAACACCACCCGGCTTACGGGCGTGTCCTTCTTGATGATCTTGCGCTTGCGCAGCGCCTCTTCCAGATGCCAGCTGATCGCCTCACCTTCGCGGTCCGGGTCGGTTGCGAGGATCAGTTCGTTGTCGGTCTTAAGGGCGTCCGCGATGGCTTTGACATGCTTGCGACTGTCATAGCCGATCTCCCATTTCATCTCGAAATCGTTATCGGTATCTACCGATCCATCCTTGGGCGGAAGGTCACGAACATGCCCATAAGAGGCGAGAACCGTGAACCCAGGACCAAGATATTTCTCGATCGTTTTAGCTTTGGCAGGCGATTCTACAACAACTACAGGCATTTAGATTGTTACCTCATCGGGAATATGCATCGGTCTATGGTCGCGCTAGATGTGGGACGCAAGAGGGGAATGTCAATCCTTGCTAAACGTCGCAGTTAAATACTTTGTTTAGGGCGGGTCTTTTCTGGTTGATGGTTCGCCAAAAGGAATGCCCATTTGGGCAAGGAGGTCAGGATGCGGTTTGTCATTTTCATTCTGGTAATGTTGGTCGCGTTACCAACATTGGCGCAAACATGGGTCGAACCGGCGCGCGGAACACCGGCCCGCAAGGCGCTGATGGACGCTTTGCGCCCGCATGCGATGTGGTCCCTGGGCGGAAAGGTTGAATTTGTGATCCACGATCTGCGCGTGTCCGGGCCTTTGGCGTTTGCCTCGGTGTCTCCTCAGCGACCCGGTGGGCTGGCGATTGATCTAAGCCGGACACCGGCATATCAACGTGGAGAACTGGACCCGGAGTTCATGGACGGCGTGGCCTTTCAGGCGCTTTACTTCAAATCCGGGAACACTTGGGTCGCGGTGCATTGGGCGATGGGGGCCACTGATGTGTGGTACGCTTACGAACCACTTTGCGCGGTTTGGCGTGTGGTGATCCCCGAGGTGTGTCAGGGGATATAGCCGAAATCATTGGCTCCTCGTGCCATTACAGCGTTTCGCGCTCAATTAGGTTTACAGCATCACTTTGACCACCAAGGCAGAGTTTGCAAAGCACAACGCGTTTAGTGGTCAAAGTGAATCAATATGAACGCGAAATGCTTTAACGGGTTTCAGCTCTGAAGCGTGTCCAATCCAAATTGCATTGGACACACTCTAATTTGCCAATGACAGCAATCCCCCGGCCCGTCGTTCAATTTTGCCGTCCATTTCCAGATCAGTCAGCGCCGGACCAACCCGTCCCGCTGAAGCCGCCAGATCGCGGATCAGCTGATCCTCGGCCATGGGCGACGGGCCCAACCGGTTCAGGATTTGCTGATGCAATGCTGCGGTTTCTTTCAGGCTGCGTTTCTGTGGCGGTGAGGGGGCGGGTGCTGTCAGGTCAGTCAAAAGATCACCCTGCGCCTGCGCTTGTGTCTGTGCCTGCGCCATTTCGGCCATTGCCGGAAGAGCGGCGATCACATCGTCGGCACCGCGCACCAGTTGCGCGCCATCGCGGATCAGCATGTTGCACCCGGCGGCGCGGGCATCAAACGGGTGCCCCGGCACCGCCAACACGTCGCGCCCTTGATCCAGCGCATCGCGCGCAGTAATCAAACTGCCGGATTTTGACGCGGCTTCGACCACAACCACTGCCCGTGCCAGCCCGGATATGATCCTGTTGCGGGTCGGGAAATGCCGTGCTTGTGGTGATATACCCATGGGTTGTTCGGAAATGCGCAGACCTTGCCGGGCAATATCCAACGCCAGATTGGTGTTCTCAGTCGGATAAATCACATCGACGCCGCCCGCCATCACCGCAATGGTCCCACTTTTCAAAGACGCCAAATGTGCTGCTGTATCCACACCCCGTGCCAGCCCCGAGGCAATAACAAAGCCCTGCGCGCCCAGATCATGGGCCAAAGCGCGCGCCATTCGCGTCCCCAGTGACGAGGCATTTCGCGCGCCCACAAGGGCAATAATCGGTTTCAGTAAAAGGCTGGCATCGCCAATCGCCCACAACATCGGCGGGGCATCAGAAATTTTTGCCAACCAATCGGGATAGTCCGGCGCCCCAAGGCACAAAAGCCGCGCGCGTGCGGCTTTTGCGGCCTTGATTTCGGCGTCTATCACACCGGCAGGGCATATTTCATACCCCGTAACACCGGCATTTGCCGCCACTTCGGGCAGTGCGGCAAGCGCATTCTGCGCTGTGCCATGTTCGCCGATCAGCCGGTGAAACGTCGCAACGCCAACTTTTCGCGAACGCAACAGACGAAGCCACGCAAACCGATCTTCTTCCGTGGTGGGTGGGAGTGGGGGGTGAATGGAAGAATTTTTGTTCTCAGTCATCCGGTGGCTCCGCCTGCTTGCACTACAGGTTTAATCCCGACACGGTTAACAGGTCATGAATCCCGGCAAATTTTTCTAAGTTTTTTACAAAATACACTCATTTCCGGCGAACCCCCTTATTATCAGGGGGGGTCGTCAATCCGCAGGCATTAAAGAACGATGCGGACAAGGCCGATGCAAAAATCTGGCCTGTAACAACGTTAACCAAAAGCTGAATAACGCAACCGTCAGTGTCCGCCAAGAATTCCGGTGCGCACCGAGTAATTCACCGCCAACTCATAATCCGGATCATCATCGCTATCGACCATCAGATGCCCCGCCTTGTTGAGCAACTTATGGCAATCCCGGCTAAGATGACGCAGTTGTATCTGCTTGCCCAACCCCTGATATTTCAACGCAACCGCCTCAATCGCCTGCAACGCCGATTGATCAACCACCCGGCTGGCGGCAAAATCAACGATCACGCAATCCGGGTCTTCTTCAGGTTCAAACAGCTCAACAAACCCTTCGGACGACCCAAAGAACAGCGGCCCCTGCACCTGATAAATCTTTTCACCGCTGGAACCGATCCCTGTCACCGCATGAATACGACGGGCATTGTTCCAGGCATAGGCCAGCGCCGACACGATCACCCCGACAACCACTGCCACGGCCAGGTCTTCCATCACCGTTACAACCGTCACCAGCACCGTCACAAACGCGTCCGTCAACGGCACCCGCGCCAGGATTGTCAGCGAATTCCAAGCGAACGTGCCGATCACCACCATGAACATAACCCCTACCAAAGCGGCCAAAGGTATCTGTTCAATCACCGGTGCGCCGACCAGAATGAACAGCAACAAAAACACCGCCGCCGCAATCCCCGCCAGCCGGGTCCGTCCGCCCGATTTCACGTTGATCATCGACTGCCCGATCATCGCACAACCGCCCATACCGCCGAAAAACCCGGTCGCCGTATTGGCCAGCCCTTGCGCAATACATTCCTGAGACGCCCCGCCCCGTTTGCCGGTCATCTCGCCCACAAGGTTCAGCGTCAGCAGGCTTTCGATCAGACCAATAGCCGCCAGAATGATCGAATAGGGCAGGATTATCTGCAACATTTCCCAGCTAAGCGGCACCATGGGCACATGAAACGTCGGCAACCCGCCTTTTATCGACGCCAGATCACCAACCCTTGGCACATCAAGGCCCAGCCCGATCACCAAGGCCGCAACCACACCGATCCCCGCCAATGGCGCCGGGATTATCTTGGTCACCCTTGGCATCACCCAGATCACCAGCATGGTCAGCCCGACCAGCCCGAGCATCCACGTCAACGGTTGACCGCTGAGCCATTCTCCGCCCGACATGCCATGCCCGTCATCGACCATACTGCCCGGCACTTTGAACTGGCCCAGCTGCGCCAGAAAGATCACAATCGCCAGCCCGTTAACAAACCCGAGCATTACCGGATGCGGCACCAGCCGGATAAACCGGCCCCAATGCATCACCCCGGCAAAGACCTGCAACAGGCCCATCAAAACCACCGTGGCAAACAGATATTCCACCCCGTGCTGCGCCACTAAGGCCACCATCACCACCGCCAACGCGCCGGTCGCACCCGATATCATCCCCGGTCGCCCGCCAATCAGCGCGGTGATTAGCCCGACCATGAATGCCGCATACAGGCCCACCAGCGGGTTCACCCCGGCGACAAAAGCAAACGCCACCGCTTCGGGAACCAGGGCCAGCGACACAGTTAAGCCTGAAAGCAATTCAATGCGTACCCGCGATGGCGTAAACCCTTCGTCAGGGCTCCAGCGCAGATCGGGCATGGCAAGGCGTTTGGCAAACGATGCCAGAAGGGCTCGGGGCATGGGGGTGTCCTGTGGTGAAATGTTTCGCGCGTCGAAGCCGTGTCTATACGGGGGTCTGGTGCAAAGCGCCATATCACGCGGCAATTTTCCGGTATGAGCAGGCGTCATAGCAGAGCATGGTAAAAACGCACGGGCTTCCTGGGGGTTTTCTAAGCGACAATTGGTAACATGTGGCGTGCGTCTGCCATCCAGCCAACTCCTGACTGCCCGAACGCGGCGCAGGGTGCGCATTTTACGCCCCGCCTTCTGGGGAAAGGATGCGCAAATGCAGAACCTGCTCCAAGTTTAGGTTCAAGGTGTAAATTTTCATGGCAAGGCACCGGCCAATCTGGACCGGTTGTGACTATCTTGCCAAAGTCATCATCGGCGTCACGTTCAAAGACGGAATTGAAAACACACGAAACAGCCAGAACCCCGCATGATCAACAACCCTCAAACACCGGATTTAAGACTAACTTATAGCCCCGCTACTTGGAAAATGTCGGTTTATGAAGCCTCTGAAAGCCCCAGTCCTCACGATGTTAGGCCATTTTGAAGAAATGGCAGCCCCCGCCCGCCCCACGGCGGGGGCTTTTGCGACGTCGCAACCTGTTGAAACATCACATGTATATCCGACTGGTGCAGATATACGCCAATGTTCCACCCTGCCCCCACCCGGGCGGGGGCTGCCATTTCTTCAAAATTCGGAGTTAATCAGAGGCTCCTTAACGTGTAATGTGTTATGTGTAATGTATGATGTGTAAGGGGTTTGAAGATGGATCTTGCCACTGCTCAAGCGTTTGTCGGAAATTCAAGCATTCAACGCTACGTCAGGCGCATAGACGCCGACGCACAGACCGCGCTTGATGAAATGTCTAGTAATGCCTCTGCGCTCTCAATGTTGCCGGCCAGCTTTCGCACCGAATATCGCCGTGACGCTACTGCGTTAGAACGCGCTTGGGATGAATTTAATGCTCAATGGAACCGAATTGAACTTGGTCAGGCCCAAAACGGCCGCGCTGCGACGAACGCCTACAGCCGTTATGTTTTGACATTGGGCGTCCTGGAGCAACAAAACAATCGGTTTGGTGCCTATGTTCGGGCGCGGGTATTTGTGATGCTGTCTAACCTTTCGGCGGCCTATTTGCGTCATGCTAAACGCATCCGCAAACAAATGCTTCGAGATGTCGCTTTTTTGAATTCGCTGGACCGAGAGCTTCAACGCGCCCGACGAGAACTAAGAGGGGCCGAAGCCCAACGTGCGATCAATGCCGCGATTTCGGCCGTCGGCCTGTGCATTACCGTTTCGACGCTTGGGGCAGGGTTGGCGATTGCTGGCGGTATTATGGCGGTGCAAACAGCAGTCGATGCGGCATTGGGGCCTACTGGCCCAAGCCTGTCCGGCGCTGCCGTGAATGCAACCGGGGATTTGGTTGGCCTTCCCGGAGCAATGCGACCTGGCCTGGCGCGGTTCGGAGGCGCCACCACCGGGATAATCAGCTTTGCAATGGACACTGAAGAAGTGGCATTAGCCGAGAGTAACATTGCAACAATTCGCACCATGATGGAGCAATACAACCGGGCGGCCCCCGGTTTGCAGCGAATGTTGGAGGCTGCTGCCCGCGATGTTACTCTCGCCCAGGGGATTTATGAAGGCGCGGTGCGACAGGCCCGCGCCCAAGCCCGCAGTTTTCGATCCCACGAGAGCCAACGCCGCGGATTATTGCGGGAACTGTCGCGGCTACGCTAATCGAACTTGGTCCGTGTCCCGGGACGGGTTGATTTCCGACCTTATGCAAATCACTTTTCTGACGAAATGCTTTCTGTCTGTGAGGCTGAAGATGACTACGCGCTGCATTCTTCGATTTTGCACAAGCGCTTCAATGAGGAGGCATTGAAGAAACTTGGTGAACTTCTCATAGTTTTCTTATTTCTTTGACCCGAACCAAGCAGGTACTGACCGGGTCTGCTTTGACCGGGGTGATCCGATGGGGATGAACAAACACCTAGAGCGTGTCGCGTTTCATTGGATTCATGCATTCATATGGCAGGCCGAAGCAGAGTTTGAGTTCCAAACGCGTTCGGCCTGCCTTATGAATTCAATTTAATGCGACATGCTCTAAGAACTGGGGCGTTGTTGGGCTTCAATCGTTAACGCATTGTTTTGTACAAAACGGCTAAACCGCCTGATAACACGGGTACAAAACGGTCAAAACTCTGTCGGAGGGCCCTGTTTCGCGCCCAACATGCGCGCGATCCAAACCCAGGGCACAGCCGCATTTGCGGTTGAACTCACCCTTCATCCCCTGCACCATCCCCTCCGAAACCCAAACCGGAGACATTCATGACCAACACCAAAATCGGCATCATCGGCGGGTCGGGGATTTACGATATTGACGGGCTGGAAGGGGCCGAGTGGATCGAGGTCGAAAGCCCATGGGGCGCGCCTTCGGATGCCATTCTGACCGGGCGATTGGACGGCGTGGACATGGCGTTTTTGCCGCGTCACGGACGTGGGCATGTGCATGCGCCCAGCGACGTGCCGTACCGCGCCAATATTGACGCGCTGAAGCGGTTGGGGGTGACGGATATCATCAGTGTTTCAGCCTGCGGGTCGTTTCGGGACGAGATGGCACCGGGGGATTTTGTCATTATAGATCAATATATTGACCGCACGTTTGCCCGGCCCAAAAGCTTTTTCTCAAGTGGGTGTGTGGCACATGTGAGCGTGGCTCACCCCACCTGTGCGCGTCTGGGCGATGCCTGCGAAACGGCGGCGCTGGACGCCGGTATCAAGGTGCATCGGGGCGGCACATATCTGGCTATGGAAGGCCCGCAGTTTTCCACTTTGGCCGAGTCCCGCATGTACCGCGAAAGCTGGGGTGCGGATGTGATTGGCATGACCGGAATGCCCGAAGCCAAGCTCACCCGCGAGGCTGAAATCTGCTACGCCTGCGTCGCCATGATCACCGATTACGACAGTTGGCACCCGGACCACGGCGAAGTTGACGTGACCCAAATCATCGCCACCCTGACCGGCAACGCCGCCAAAGGCCGCGACCTCGTCGGACGCTTACCCGCCCTCCTAGGAAGCGACCGCGCACCTTGCCCGCATGCCTGTGACCGGGCATTGGAATACGCGATCCTGACAGCACCTGACGCGCGTGATCCCGAATTGCTGGCAAAAC
>DAOUQK010000300.1 GCA_030625695.1 Paracoccaceae bacterium
GAATGGCAGAGTGGAACATGGCGCACAGTTCTCTGTGCTTTCACTGGTGGCAGCTACCTGCGCGTTGTGTCACCGCGAACGGCAGAGAGGGTGGAAAGTGGGTTTTCGCTACCACTCTTGCAGTTTTCCGACGGTTTGTGCTCTAAAACATTCCAGCCTCATCAAGCAGTGCGAGAAATCGAGTCACATGTTCCTGATCGTAGATCCGCACCATTCCAAACTTGTGATAGAAATATGACCGCGAAATATTGGGTTCGAGTTCGTGGAATTGATCAACGTATACCCGAGCCTGATCCATGTCGCCCTCCTGAACTGACATTGCGGTCAGCACGCCCAGACACCTGAGCTTTACGCGAATATCCTTTGATTGGGGTATGATTGCCTCCAACGCGAGTTCCTTGGCCTCGTCATAACGGTCAGCCCGATACAACGCATGGCAAAGGTCCCCGACAACCCACGGCGGATGATAAGGCTGCAAACGCATCCCGCGCTGCATCATGTCGATCCCTTTTTCCAGTCGGCTGCCGAAAGCAAACACCACGCCGCCCCACATCAATACTTCTGGATCACCGGGGTTCATCGACAATGCAAGATCAACATTCTCATAGGCTTGGAGAGCCTCATTAGAAAAAAACTGCATCAACGCAAGATACGCGTATGTCTGACCATCTCCGCCAATGTCGACCGCCTTTTCGATGAAGCGCCGGGCTTTGTCTGTATTCTCAAAGTAGTCACCCACACCAAGCACTACACTCTGGAAATGAAGTTGGCTCATTAGTTCGTTTGGTCCAGCCAACTCGGGGTTTTTCTGGTAAATGGCACCCCAAATTTGGGTTGCCGTCTCCAGACCTTCGTTGGACCAAGTGTGATACGCATCGCGACCCCTGAGCCAATCGGCGATATTTTCAGGCGTTCCCAATTTTTCACGCGACGTTCGGGCCTGTTCTCCGAGCGTCAATTTCACCTGCAATTCCTCGAACACTTTGTCCGAAATTTCGTCCTGTACTTCGAAAATATTATCGGTGCTTCTGTCCCACTGGTCAGCCCAAATGGTTCGCCCGCTTATCGCATCAACAAGCTGAGCCGAAATGCGCAGATCGCTTTGATCGGTCTGGACAGAGCCTTGCAATACATAGCGAACACCATATTTCTCAGCGATTTCGGCGGCGGAAATATCGCGCATATCCGACATTGAGCCAACAGATATCACTACGAGGTCAGGCGACACCGTCAGCGCCGAAATTAAGCTGGCAGACAGGCCATCAGACAGGTTTGCCTGTTGCCGATCGCCTGTGAGATTGGCAAAAGGGGCAACGGCGATTGACGGTTTCTCGGGCAAGGCAAAAGCGAGATTTTGCGGGTCAGCAGGCTCGAAATCGGGTTGTGATTGCCACCAGAAAGCGCCTGCTACGACGACAAGTAGCGCAACAATCAACGCCAGATTGATGCGTCGGCGTGAACGAGTTGGTGACGTCGCCCCGGTACCCTGCGCCGTGATCTGGTAGACCCGGACCGGTGTTGCGATGTTTTTCAGATGCTTTTCGCCGAGCGATTTGTAGCCGACATCTATATGGCTTTTCAAAAGATCATAGGCGGTTCCGGAAACAACCACACCGCCGGGTTCCGCCAGGGCTTCGAGACGCGCGGCGATGTTGACGCCGTCGCCATAAATATCGCCGTCGTCAAATACCACATCGCCGAGATTTACTGCAATGCGGTAGCGGATTTGTCTATCCGATGGCTGGTCCGCCTCGCGGTGGCTCATTTCGTTCTGAACGGATACGGCGCATTGCACCGCCTCTACTACAGAGCCAAACTCAGCAATCATCCCGTCGCCAGTAAGTTTGACAATATGCCCATGGAACCTCTTGATCGTCGGGTCGATAAGTTCAAGTCGGTGTCGTTTCTGTCGCGCCAGCGTTCCCGACTCGTCCAATTCAACAAGTCGGCTGAAACCCACCATGTCTGACACCAAAATTGCGGCAATGCGACGTTCCATGCAAATTCTCCTTATCCGTGAGATTAGCAACTTTTGCCAAACGTGGTGACTAACCGCTTTCGGAGATTGCCAAAAAGTGACGCAAAAGATAGCTACTGCCACCCAAACCATAATGGCAGAGCCGAGGTGTAGATCAGGCGTTCTTTAACATGCCAATGACACGTCGTTCTATCAAGTCACTTTTCGGCGTGGCGAATCCAAGCATGAGTGCAGTTGCTGGTGTCTCCCCTGTGAATGGCCGCTTTTCCGTATTGGCTCACTCAGCTTTGCACCCGCAGAGAACGGCAGCTCTCCACCTATTTTGACGAATTTCTGCGCCAGCAACATTGGTCACAATGTGCGGGAAGAGGTTCTCTGCAACATGGCGATTGTCTTTGGCCGTTGGTGTGGGATCAGCGCCAAAGGAAAGCCGACCCTGCGCCCAGGGGAATCGCATATGGGATTTGAGCTGATCTGACAGGGCTTGCGGTTATCGGATGGATGGATTCTTGAAGGGCAAACAACCCCTCTGGAGCTTGAACCCGACATGGAACCTTTCCTCACCGCCTTTGATGATGTCCCTGACCTTCGCCTCGGGCTCTCAGTTGTAAAGCGTTACCCAGCTTAGCTATTGGACTGACTAGGCACCAACGACACGCAGTTGAATCTTGGATACGTGGCTGGTACGTACTGGATAGTAAATCTCTAAGTTATTGATTGTATATGATTATTAGTCAATGAATTGGTAGGCCCGGTAGGACTCGAACCTACGACCAAAGCGTTATGAGCGCTCTGCTCTAACCAACTGAGCTACAGGCCCGCCTAACCGTTGCGTAACATGATTTGCGGGCGCGTCAAGTGACACGTTGCCCAGTGAGTTATTGCACGGGGAGGCGTAATCCTCTAACCGGCGGTTACGCGGGATAGAGGGTGAATTCCATGAGCGCAGGAAAAACTGGTGAGACTGGCAAAAACGGCATGACTTATGCCGATGCCGGGGTTGATATCGACGCGGGCAATGCGTTGGTCGAGCGGATCAAACCGGCGGCGAAACGCACGGACCGTACCGGGGTGATGGCCGGGCTAGGCGGGTTTGGCGCGTTGTTTGATCTTAAGGCGGCGGGGTTCAGTGATCCGGTGCTGGTGGCGGCGACCGACGGGGTTGGCACCAAGTTGCGGATCGCGATTGATACCGGGCTGGTGGACGGCGTCGGCATTGATCTGGTCGCCATGTGTGTCAACGATTTGGTGTGTCAGGGTGCAGAGCCGTTGTTTTTCCTGGATTATTTCGCCACTGGTAAGTTGGAGACGGAACAGGCGGCGCGGATCATAGAAGGCATTGCCGAAGGCTGTGTTCGTTCGGGCTGTGCACTGATCGGCGGTGAGACGGCCGAGATGCCGGGTATGTATCCGGACGGCGACTTTGATCTGGCCGGGTTTGCGGTCGGGGCGATGGAACGCGGTGCTGCGTTGCCGCATGGCGTGGCACCCGGCGATATCCTGTTGGGGCTGGCCAGCAACGGTGTGCATTCCAACGGCTACTCGCTGGTGCGCCGTCTGGTCGAACATTCAGGGCTTGGCTGGGATGCGGATTGCCCGTTTTCGGCGGGCTCGCTGGGCGAGGCTTTGCTGCTGCCGACCCGGCTTTATGTGCAGTCTTGTCTGGCGGCGATTCGGGCGGGTGGCGTGCACGGGTTGGCGCATATCACCGGCGGCGGGCTGAGCGAGAACCTGCCGCGTGTTTTGCCGCAAGGCATGGGCGCAGTCGTTGATCTGGACGCATGGGAATTGCCCGGTGTTTTCAAATGGATGGCCGGGGTTGGTGGGATGGAACAGGCAGAAATGCTCAAGACGTTCAACTGTGGGATCGGCATGGTGATGGTTTGCGCGCCAGATCAGGCCGAGGCGATTACGGCGATATTGGGCGAGGCCGGCGAACAGGTTTTCCGCATCGGCGAGGTGACGGATACCCCCGGAATGGATTTCAAAGGCGCGTTGATGTGAGCCACAAGCGGGTCGCCATTTTACTGTCTGGCGGTGGCTCGAACATGCTGGCCTTGCTGGACAGTATGACTGGTGACCATCCGGCGCGCCCTTGTCTGGTACTGTCCAATGACCCGGGTGCGGGCGGATTGAGCCGGGCCGCGGCACGTGGCGTGATGACGGCGGCGGTGGACAGCCGCCCGTTTCGCGGTGACCGGGCAGCGTTTGAAGCTGCGTTGATAAAGCCATTGCAAGAGGCCGCACCGGATATCATTTGTCTGGCCGGGTTTATGCGGGTTTTGACGGCAGGGTTTGTCAACCACTGGCAGGGGCGGATGTTGAATATCCACCCTTCATTATTGCCGAAGTATCGCGGGCTTCACACCCATGCGCGGGCGTTGGCAGCAGGGGATGAACAACACGGCTGTACGGTGCATGAAGTCACGGCTGAACTGGACGATGGTCCGATCCTGGGGCAGGCACGC
>DAOUQK010000004.1 GCA_030625695.1 Paracoccaceae bacterium
TCTTGGTCTATGGGGACGAGGATAATCAGCATAATCCGTTTCAAAAAGACGCTGTCGCGGCCGAAACGCGCGCAAAAATGATTTTCTCAAAATATCGAATGTTGGTGTTGCGAGCCAGGCACGGCCAATATTTGGCACCGAAAAATGCCAAAGAAATCATTGCTCAGTTTGATTTATTCAGATCGCCCGAAGACCCCGAAAGCGCGTCAATTTCGGCGGCAAGCTCTTCCACTGTCGGGTAATACAAAAGCTTGGAGGGATGGACTTCGAACCCCATCCTGGCCTCAAGGGATGCGCAAAGGCTCACAAGTGCCAGGGAATCCCCCCCAAGGTCGAAAAAATCACTTTCAAGGTCAACTGCGTCATCAGGAAAGCACTCCTGGAAGGCCGCGACGACCTGTTGCGAAGTTTTTTCAGAAGTCGACAAATTGCGGTCCTTTTCCGATTGCCATGTTCTTGATAACACGCAGAGCAATCTTGTTCGAAGAATTGCGCGGCAAATGCGAACACATCATAATTCTATCTGGTCGACGATAGGACGCCAAAGAAGATTTTATCTGCTTTTTTGCCCGAGATACGTCGATGTTCACCTCGACAGCCAGGAAAATCATGTCATCCAATGAACCATCCGCTTGAAGCGAAAATGCGATACAGTCCCTGACGCCCGTTATTCGGTTCACATCTAACTCTAAGTCCAACAGATTCACATTGATCGAATTCCGGCAGGCGATTTGCTCTGCCCGCCCTTGGATGAACAAATACCCGTCTTCGTCAATCCAACCAAAGTCCCCTGTGTCAATTGGCTCGGCACCATCTTTCCAATTCGGCTTGGCAACGATGCGCCCAATTTCGCCAGTTTCGCATAGTTCATTTGCTACATCTTCAACCCGAACAGTAACTTCTGGGAACGGTTTTCCAACCGAGTTCGGTTTTTCAAGAATTTCGTCTCCGGACAGGATAGACACGGCCCCAACGCCAGACATCGAATACATGTTTCTGACATCCGGGGTTAGCATCCGATAGGCACGCACCAGATTATCTGGCGAAATTGGGCCGCCGAGAGATGTCATACGTGTGATATGCGGATAGACAGGTCCATCATTGGTTGCGGGGTTCTTGCTATGAAAATCCAGCAAATCGGTGATTAAAACAGGCGGCAACCCGACAGATTGGATGTCTGTTCTGGTAAGGGCTTGATGCAGTTCCTCAACCCCGAATAACAATGGCAAACTAAGCAAAAACTTGCCGTGGATCATAAGCTTGATCCAGTGAGACAAGACGGCACCAAAGGCGAGACTTCCGACACTTGCCGCCGCCAAAGGAATTTGATTGTCCAACAGTTGCCCTGACACCCAGAGCCCTTCCAGAAACGCCTGATGTGTCACACGCCGAAATCGCGGAATTCCTGTTGTGCCGGATGATGACAAGATCAGAGCGTCACGGTCCTGAGAGTCAGGCGAGAAAAGCAACTCAATGTCGTTTTTCTTTTCGGTCTCTCTCGGTGGGATAAGTCCAAATCCCCCCCTTCGCGCGAAGCTTTTGGACTCTGTGAAGATCGCTTTGACCCCCGAGTTTTCTTTGGCAACCAGTATTTCATCTATTGTCTGCCTTGGGTCAAGAAGGAGCACCGCAGCATCAAGTGACCACAACGCAATCATGGCTTCCAACGCCCTGAGCCGGTCAACGGCTACAATCGCAACTGACGCACCAGAGGTGACGTTGCACTCTTTGAAGAAGCCGACAAGCGCCTGTGCTGAATTGATGACGTCTGCTCTTGAATGGCGTATCCCATCTTGCTCGACGCAAGGCGCGTTGGGATCGTCTGTGGCCAAGTCTGCCATAATCGAACCGATATTTCGCGCTTCAAATCCCATTGATTGAGTCTCGAGCACTTTCAAACAATGCGAGGCCGAGGTCCGAAAGTTCAGCGTGTTCGGCAACCGTCTGCTCACAATCACGAAAGGATTTGCGAGCGTGCCTTTGAAGCTCTTGCAATTCCGCCTCCCAGATTGGTTTGTTGGGCGATTTCAACACCGCCTCAGCCGCAAGAACCATTCGGGCCGAAACCCATAAAGCATGGAAAACACCTTCCATCGGACGGGGCTCCGCGCGTAGCGGAGACGAAAAAGTTGCGCTTGCATCGTTATACAAAATTGGATCGTCCAGGTGAAACAGGAACAATTGATTATGCGAGCTTTCGTGGATTAACGCCATCAGCACTGAAGGAGGGTCCCGCAACGTTAGCGGGTTCATCAGAATCGCGCCGAAGGCATCAAAGACCGCCGCACCCGCAAACAAAAGCTCCTCTTCAGACCCGGCCACCGCAAAATAGATTTGATTTGCCAGCAGCAGTAGTTCTTCCATCCAACCTTCCGCGGCAAGGCCGAGTGCGTTCACAGCTTCAGTCACCAAAGCAGTAGCGCGATCTACTTCTCGTGACGGCGGTTCCAACAAACTTGCCGTGAGACCTATGTCATCCGCAAATGCTGACTTCAAAAGGAATATATCATCGCTGTGCATGCTGTTCTCAGAAAGTGGCGTGACACAGATGGTCACTGTCTCTTCAGTATCTCTGAACCTAAGGTCTTTCAGAATTCGATAAAGTTCGGGAACGCCTGATGTACAATCGCTGACAGCCGCGTTGAGCAAGGCTCCATGAAGCGCGAAGACCACCGGTTTCGGAAAACCTGACCCGCCCAGTATCATGCCTCTAAGTTCCTGTTCTGCGAACGGCGGGCTAAACTCTGCGCCTAAAACATCAAAGATCAGGTGGTGGAATGACTCAAATAACTTCAGACGTATCCGGCCTCGGGTCTGTGCGACAAGTGTGGCGTTTGGAAGGAGATAGTTTTGCATCGGGCCACAACTCTCCAATTCATCAAACAGTACCCCAGATGCTAACGTGGAGTTCTGTTTGTCAACTGTGAGCGTGACGATACGATCAATACCTGGAGGCGATATACCGGGGCGCACTCCAACGGGAAAACCCCTCAAGTACAAGTTGGTCGAGCAAGGCAGTGGGCGGCAACAGCACACGAGAAAACTGAGATCGCTCTTTGGTGGAACGCGTCTTTGCAAGTTGGGCTAGGGTCAGGATCCATTTGGCACCTTGCCGGACAAGGCGCGGACATTTATCAAGCGCTGATGATGACCTGAAAGGTGTTGGCTTGTATGAAAAATCGCTCACCCATTCTACGTAGGGATCTAAAATATTCCAAATGCATATTTATCCTGGGGATGCACAGAAGCGGAACCAGTATGCTTGCCGGCTCGCTTCAGGAGGCCGGGTTACATTTTGGAAATGTGCTTAGCAAGGGGCTGAAGGGGAAGAACGCCAAGGGCTTGATCGAACCTGAATCGATCATTTTCATGCACGAAAACCTGCTAAAGAAAAATGGCGGCAGTTGGCACGAGCCTCCGGATGAAATCAAATGGCAGCGACTACACCGTGCGGTTCGCGATCTGTTCATCGAATCGCGGGAACATGTCTCGCAATGGGGCTTCAAAGAGCCCCGAACGCTGCTCACCTTCGAAGGGTGGGCTGACGTACTTGAGGACTGGGATGCCATCGGAATATTCAGAAACCCGGTTGAAGTTGCTTTGTCTCTCAATAGTCGCAATGGCTTTGACATGGATAAGTGCTTTGACCTTTGGGTGCAGTATAACCAACGGCTTCTGGCGCTTCACAAGCGGTATGGGTTTGCGATATTCGAATTCTCAGCGGATGCTGAGCGAACCAAAGACGGTATAAAAAGGGCAATCAAAAAGCTGGGGCTTTCCAGCTCAACCGAGCTAACATTTTTTGAACCTTCGTTGCGAAAATTCGAAGCCGACACAACACAAGTTCCGGCATCTGTGCAAAAACTCTATGAAGAATTGCGCAGGGCAGCAGAGAGTCCGAGTTTTACAGCGCTCTCAACTCGCCTGAACCCAAAATTTCTTGGGGCTCAAGCCTACAGGGTTTCGGGTATCGCGGCGCGATGTGACTGGGTCGTTCTGACGGATATGGAAAAATCGAAAACACATCTGCACAAGAACGTTCCAACCCAATCACCAAGACATATTTTCCTGTCTAGGAGCCACCCATTTGTCGCTATCCGGTATTTCGTGAACAGGATACTTCCGGGTCTGAAGCACCCCTTTGTTCTGGTCAGCGGATCACATGATACAACCATTCCCAACCAATTGGACAAACGCTTTAGGCGCTTTAATGGCGTCGAGAAAGGCTTGATTGATCAACTTATGAAGCATCCACTTTTGCTGCATTGGATGGTCGAGAATATTGATGAAATCCGCTCCCCTAAAATGTCTCCGCTACCCTGCGGCATGGTGTTTCCCAGAGCAGGCAGCCATGATCTGATTGTGCCCGAAATCCGCTCTCTGCGGGACCGCCCGGGTCAGATATTGTGTGCCCACCGCATACGTGGTGGGGGCCAATGGGAAACCCGCAGCCAGGTTTCCCGGCTCGCTCGCACGGATTGGGCGGATATGACTACCGTCGTCGAAGGCGAAGTAAGCGAAAAGGCATATTCAGACCTGATTCAAAGCCATAAATTTGTACTTTGCGTCCAAGGCGGAGGCCTCGATCCATCCCCCAAGGCCTGGCAAGCTATACTGCACGGCGCTATTCCAATCATCAAGTCCTCGGCTTTGCAGGCTGCTTACAAAGAATTGCCGGTGGTTTTTGTTCCCGAGTGGGAGGCCGCTGCGATTACAGAGGTAAAGCTGAACAACTGGGTGGATTCACTTGAACCCTGGATAACGGCCAACCGCAGTCAGGTGATTGAACGCCTTGGGATTGATTATTGGTGGGCGAAAATTGAGAAATTTGTGCAAGCGCCTTGAACCCGGTTGTTGGTGTTGGCGAAACCTTGGGCTCAAGTTTCAAGTGCAACACCCACAGCCCGAAGGCCATAGGGTGTTGCAAGCCATGGCAAGTCCAAAATCGCCGCGCCAAAGGTAAAATACGGTCCATTCTTGCTTACGCATTTCCGGTAAACACGGATCAAATCTTTGTCTGGAAACGCGCATAAAATTTCCAGGTCGCTGAAAACATTGCCGTATCTGAAACGATTAAGCCGATTTCATTGACTGAGGAGCCAAGCCAGCCATCAAAACTTTGCGTCCTTTGATGGTAAAAAAATTGTCGCATTCCAGCCTGCCGATCAATCGGGACAAGGTTTCAGGCTGCACACCCAGCAAATCTGCCAAGTCCGACCGTGAAAGCGGCAAATGCATTTGAAATCCACTGCTGACGGGTTCGCCGTGTTTTTCCATCAAAAAAAGCATGAGGTTTTTCAACCGCTGCCTGTTTGATGTCGTCGCAGAAGCGATAATCTGCGCATGGTTATTGTCGATTTCGTCAATGCAGCGCTCGGCCAGCCTTGCCAACACGTCCGGATTGGCGAGAATAATCTGGTTGGCACCGCGCCGTGCCACTGTACAAACCCGCGAGGGCAGCAAGGCAATTGCTTCGGTCTGGTGTGGGCGGTTTCCAAGAAAGGCGCGATAACCAATAACGTCACCGGGATAGGCCAGCCTCAACAATGTTGATGATCCGTCCTCATGATGGGTGCGCAGCGCGATCAACCCTTTGGAGACACAGAAAACACCGTTACTTTCGGCGCCTTGTTGGTAAAGAGATTGCCCTTCTTGCAGGTCATTGCGGGTAAACCCACGCGTAAGAACCGAAACAGCATCACCCGCAACCGGCTGCCAAATGCTGCCCGAATAAAAGGCGCATTTCCCGCAAGGGTGCTGATTTTTACTGGCGTGTTGCATTTCGACCTTCCAACACATTGGCTGTACTTCGTAGGGGCCAAGTTAGCGGTTTATCCTCAAGAGCGTAAGTCCATTCTGACCATGGAAGGTGACCATATTTAGGTCGTTGTGTGATTTCACAGAAGAATTTGACGACCGTCAATGACAACACCACCCTGGGCCTGAAAGCTTTAGGAAATTCAGAGGGGTAGCTATCTGGCGCCCCGAGATTGTGGAAAATTGACGTGTTTGATGAATGTCCCAGAGTTTCAAAGAAACGGCCCCCAAAGCCGCATTCCCGACAAGGGCGGGTTTCTATGCGGACCTACTTTCGCCTGTTCAAAAAGGATATTCTGTCGGCGCAACCTGCCCACCTTTACCGCGCGTGGATGGCCGAAATGCGCACCCCGTTTTTTCATTCGTATATGTGCAATGACCCCGATCTGGTTGATCTGGTTCTTAAACGACGACCAATGGATTTTCCCAAATCCGAAAGAATGCGCGTGGGGTTGAAACCGCTGCTTGGGGAATCAGTTTTCATTTCCAACGGCGAACTTTGGGCCCATCAACGCCGAATTATTGATCTGGCATTTGAAGGCGGTCGCCTGCGTAGCATTTTTCCGGCGATGTGGGACAGTGGCATGGCGGCGGTTGAACGCCTAAAGCCTCTTGCCGATGGCCGCCCCGTCGAAATCGAGGCCGAAGCCAGCCATGTAGCGATGGATGTCATCTTTCGCACGTTGTTTTCCGTACCTGTGGAAAGTGAAATCGCTTCGGTTGCGTTTGCCACCTTTCGTGAACACCAAAAGGCGCAACCTGTTGCCAATATCGCGGCTATTTTACCCCTGCCAAAATGGTTTCTGCGGTTTCATTCAAAGAAAACCCGCGACACCGCCCGCATCATCCGCGATCTGATTGGCCAGTTGACCGATACACGCGCCAAAGCCATTGCCGAGGGCACCGCGCCTGATGATCTGGCCACCAAGATTATGACCACGCCAGATCCGGAAACCGGCAAAGTGTTCGAGCGCGACGAAATGGTTGATCAGGTCGCGATTTTCTTTCTAGCTGGGCATGAAACATCGGCGGCAGTTCTGGCTTGGGCGCTGTATTTGCTGGCGCTCTTTCCCGAATGGCAGGACAAGCTGGCCCAAGAGGCGCTGACGGGTTTTGAACCCGACAAAATCTACTTCTCGACCCTGTCCAAACTGCGCATATCAAAGGCGGTATTTCGCGAAACCATGCGGCTTTACCCCCCCGTTCCAATGTTCGTGCGCGAGGCCGCCTGCCCAGAACATTTTCGGGATCGTGACATCAAAAAGGGTGCGCAAGTGATCCTCAGCCCGTGGCATTTGCACCGTCACGAAAAACTTTGGGATCGGCCCGACGATTTTGATCCTGACCGGTTTGAAACCCCCAATGGCAAGGCCTGCCTGCGCAACGCCTATATTCCGTTTTCTGCGGGCGCGCGGGTCTGTCCAGGGTCGGCGTTTGCGATGGCCGAAGGCGTTTTGTTGTTGTCCATGCTGGTGCGCGCCTACAGGTTTGAACGGGTCGAAGGGCATGATCCGGTGCCGGTTGCCCACTTAACCGTACGCGCCCGCGACGGCATACATCTGCGCATCACGCCGCGTACCAACATTTCCGAAAAGGACGACGCATCATGACCGCCTTGCCCGACAATCCCCCGCAAACATACGCCCCCCTGCGCGCGTGGCCCTATTGGCTGACCCTCACATTTGTCCCGCTGTTGATCCTGGCGGTGATGCAGGGCGGCTGGACGATCCTGTTGATCCCGTTTTATGGCTGGGTGTTGATGCCGCTGCTGGATACGCTACTGGGGCGCAATCTTCGCAATCCAGATCCGGACACGCCCGTTGAACAATTGTTCTGGTTTCGCTTACTGACGCTGATCTGGTTCCCGATCCAGTTTTGTCTGGTCTTTGGCACCCTGTGGTATCTGACCCATATTGGCGGCCATACAAACATTGAGGTTTTTGGCATCATGTTTGGCATCGGTGTCACCACCGGCACAGTGGGTATCGTTTATGCCCATGAATTGATGCACAAACCCAACCGCACCGAACGTAATCTGGCCGATTTATTATTGGCGCTGGTCCTTTACGGCCATTTCCGCACCGAACATATGTTGGTGCATCACCCCTATGTCGGCACCCCGCGTGACACCGTGACCGCGCGTTATAACGAAGGTTTCCTGCGCGCCTTTCCACGGGTTTTATGGCAAGGGCCGGGGTCTGCGTGGCGGGCCGAAAAATCCATGCTGGAACGGCGCGGGTGTTCACCCTGGAACCTTGCCAATCCGATCTGGAAATACGCGGTACTACAGGCTGCGTTCCTTGGACTGGCCTATGCAATTGGCGGCTGGGTCGCCGTTGGATTGTTTGCGTTTCAGGCGATTGTGGCGGTATGGCAGCTGGAACTGACCAACTATGTCGAACATTACGGGCTGACCCGCAAACATCTGGGCGATGGGAAATATGAACCGGTAAAACCCCATCATTCATGGGATTCAGCGTATCAGGTTTCTGGCTTGTTGCTGATCAACCTGCAACGCCACGCCGATCACCATTTGCACCCGATGCGCCGCTATCCGCTTTTGCAGATTTACGACGAAACCGAAGTGCCACAATTCCCCACAGGCTATCCTCCGATGACGGCGCTGGCGATGGTCCCACCACTGTGGCGACGGATGTTCAACCCCAAAGTCCGCGCCTGGCGACAACAGTTTTACCCCGAAATCACCGATTGGACCCCGTACAAAACATGGGCCTATCCAGCGCCAAAAGGGGCGGGTTAAATCCGGCAGGGTATTTGGCCAGAATGCCCGGACCGACCCACGCGCACACCCGATCAGATGTCGTGGTGCCAGATCTGGTTCTTGTACGCTTATTCTGCCAGACGGATCAGGTATTCTTGACCGGATCATCCTTTGACATGGCGGCAAAGCACCATTCCTCAATGGCGGTCTCATCCGGTGACAGGGTGACGGCCAAACCATCAACAAAGGTATCAAATGAATCACGAGCACCCACACCAACACCAACCAGAACAGGAATATCCTGCTCCAGCGCCGCGCCGATAACCGCGCAAAACCCACGCCCGGCGGCCTCTTCCGGGCCAAATTTATTCAGGATAAACAGGTCTGCGCCCGCAAGATCACTGTTTTCAACTGTCGATACGGCGGTGACAATTGCAGAAGGGTCAAGCCGACACGCATCTGATCCTTTCCCCAACGACTGGGTAATTTGAATCACCGGTCCTTCGGGTAAAACACGCACTTTCATATCGCAGCCGTTATCGTACCCGGCGACATAATCCAGTTCTTTGACGATACCGGCAAGAACCGCACCTTTGGCCCGCAATTTTTCGGCTGCTTGGGCAAGCAACAGGTCTGTCTCGCCCCGTTTCGTTGCACTGACTACAGCGATTTTCATGTCACTCTCCTGAGTTTTAGGCGGCTGGTGCGTCGCCCGACCAATCTGCCCCACGGGCACCGGAAAGGAAACCGTCAGAAAGACGCACATCCGATCCCAATTCACGCGCTTTGGCCGCCAGTGTCGCGGCGTCCAGCGCCCCATCTATGTGTTGACGAAAGAGACGACTTAACTGCACGAAACCTGTGGATTGAGGCGAAAGCCGAAGCGATGAAACCCCGGCGTCTTTCAGTGCCTCAATCTGATGGGCGACACAGGCATATGAATCCGAAAGCGTCTGCACGCCGTTCATTGCCAGAAACGGCTGATCTTCAAGCGTGCGCACCTGCAACCCATCGGGGTCATCCTCGCAGGCAAATTGGCAATTTATTTTGGTGCGGCCATGAAGACGCGCGTGATAACAGCGCCCCGACATCGCCAATGGGATCCGACCAAAGCCCCACACCTCGATCGCGACGCCCAGATCATTGGCCGCGGCCGTCAGCACCTTTATCGACGCAAGCGGCAGTTCGGGTGGCAATGAAATCCGTGTCGCCCCAAGACCCGCAAGCCATGCCAGCGTGCTTTCGTTATAGACATTCACCAGTGGGCCCACGGAAAACGGCATATTTTCGGGCAGGTACGCCAGCGCAGTCAGGTCATTCACCTCGATATCGACACCGATTTCCGCCAGTTCTGCGGTCATCTTGCGCTCGCGTTTCAAGGTGACAAGCGCAAGACTGGTCAGGGAAACCTGTTTTCCTGCATCAACCAGCGTAGAAATCGCGCCTTCAATACGGTCCTGATAAAACGGCAGGCGTTTGGAACACACCAGTTCGCCCAGCACCACTCGATCTACCGGTGCTGTGGCCAGCTCATCGTAAAGACTGGCCCATTGATCGGATTTCCAGAAGAATTGATTGGTGCCAACAGTCAGTTCCATCGCCCTACCTCCATGTCTTTTTGTAGGCGCCGGTTGTCTCCGCTTGTCCTTCGGACAGGCGCGCCATCATGCCTTGAGGCATCGCACGACCAGCCTCAAGCGCATCAACGGCGGCACGAAAATTGCGCACCACCTGCGCCACATAGGACCGCGAGCGTTGGCGGCCTTCGATCTTAAGTGCGGTTACCCCCGCCTTTGCCAGTTGCGGAATTAACTGTTCGGCGTTCAGGCTTACCGGATCTTCGAACAGGTAGCCGGTTTTATCACCGGCACTGAAACAGCCCTTACACAATGTCGGATATGGCGCAGGTTCACCCTGACCGACGCGGTGGATCGCATATCCGCCCAAGCGGGCCTCAAGTTTGCCGTTGGTGTCAACATATTCCACATGGCTGGCGGGGGAACAAACACCGTTCATATTGGGTGATTTCCCAGTGGCATATGACGACAGCGAACAACGCCCTTCGGCCATCACGCACAGGCCGCCAAAAACAAACACTTCGGTTTCGATGTCGGTTTCGGCATTGATTTCAGCGATTTCGGCCACCGACAGAACCCGCGGCAGTACCACCCGTTTTATGCCAAAACTCTTCGCATAAAAGTTGATCACATCGGCATTGGCCGCCGCCGCCTGTACCGACAGGTGACGGCGCAAATCAGGATGATGGCGTGCCGCATAGTCAAGCAATCCCGCATCGGCCAGAATAACCGCATCAGCCTGCGCAGCACCCGCGTCTGCAACAGCGCTGTGCCAGATGTGTTCCGATCCGGCGCGCGGGAAAGTATTGATCGCCACCAGAACCTTGGCACCGTGGGCATGGGCAAACGCCACGCCTTCCCGCATTTCGGCACGGTCAAAATTCAGCCCCGGAAAATTGCGCGCGTTGGTTTCATCCGCAAAGCCGCAATAAATCGTATGCGCACCAGCCTTGACCGCTGCGCGCAACGCCGCTGGCGTGCCCGCCGGACACACGATCTCCATCACCACGGCGCCACCTCTTCGGGGCGCGACAGGAACACACCTGTACGGCCCTCAATAAATCCGATCAAGCGGTGCAATGGTTTTGCCAAGGGCCCCGACATCCCGCCGATTTCTTCGGCCAGATCCAGTTCTGCATCATCCACCGCGTTGCGCAGGGCCAAGGCGGCAGCTGTGTCGCCCTCGACCACCAGATCGCGGGAAAAGAACAGCGCATCACCATCATAAGCCCCATGAACAAGGCCCAACAGGGCCGCCAGTGGTCCGGCAATTCGTGCCTCACCGTCAGCGGTGACTGATCTGCGCCGCACCGTCACCCGCGGGGCACCGCCATTCGGTTCAAGGTAGATCACAAACGGCAGGTCGGTGGGATCAAGAATAAACCGCGCATGACCATAATCCCCCAGACGTCGAAACAGGGACGGATGATTTTTCGCCACCCTTCTTGAATAAGCAGTCAACGACAGCGACAGCGGCAAAAGAGGCAGAACCTGAACCGCCCGCGAAATCGCAGGCGGAAGTATCGGAATACATAAAGCGGCCTGAGACAAATCTATGTCCTTTCGCTGGGAGTGGAAAAAGGCGCGTATTTATTCTTTATCCGAGGGCGAACCACTAGAATTTGACGATCGTCAATTCGCCATCGTTTCTTTGCTGTTAAGCGCAAGTTTGACCACCAGAATGCCCCCGAGAAGGAGCAACCCCATTCGCGATTTTCCGCCCTTCCCCTCCTTGCGCAGTTTTCTGGGTTGGTGCGACGAAACAGGCCAGCTCAAATCCCTGTCTGATCCAGTTTCTATCCGCCATCAAATGACTGCTGTTCATCGCGCTGTTCTTGAGAAAGGCGGGCCTGTTTTACGGTTTGATCATCCGGTTTGCGATGGGGGCGCACGGGCCAAAATGCCCGCTATCGTCAATCTTTTTGGCACCACTGAGCGCGTGGCCGCTGGGCTGGGCGTTGCGATCGATCACCTTGATGATCTGGGTGGCTTTCTGGCGGCCCTCAGAACCCCTACCCCGCCAGATGGGTTTCGCGATGCTTTGGCGCGCTGGCCGATGCTCAAGGCGGCCCTTTTGACGCGCCCCAAAATTTGTTCCAAAGCACCAGTTCAGCAGGTCGTTACAAAGGGCCGCGATGTTGATCTTGGTCTGATCCCCGTCCAGACACATTGGCCAGATGATGCCGGCCCGCTAATCACATGGCCCGTGGTTCTGACCCGTCCATTCGGGTCAAAACCCGAGGACGTCGCCCAGTATAACGCCGGGGTTTACCGCGCGCAGGTTTTGGGGCGTGACAAGCTGATCATGCGCTGGTTACCGCATCGCGGGGGGGCCGCACATCACCGCAGTTGGGCGGGTAACGCCGAACCAACGCCTGTTGCAATTGTTCTTGGCGCCGATCCCGCAACGTTGCTGTCTGCGGCCCTGCCTTTGCCGGAAAATGTGTCTGAACTTACCTTTTCTGGCGCAATTCGCGGCACCCGCCCGCGCCTTGTGCCTGCTAAAACCGTGCCCTTGTTGGTGCCTGCCGACGCCGAAATCGTGATCGAAGGCTGGGTATCGCCCACAGATACCGCACCCGAAGGGCCGTTTGGCGACCACACTGGATATTATAACGCTGCTGAACCGTTTCCAGTGGTGACTGTCACCGCGATAACCCATCAACGTGATCCGCTTTATCTTTCCACCTATACCGGCCGCCCCCCTGATGAACCGGCAATTATTGGCGAGGTATTTAACCGCCTTGCCCTGCCGACCATCCGCGCGCAGATTCCCGAAATCCGCGATCTTTGGTTGCCGCCTGCCGCCTGTTCCTATCGCATGGCGGTTGTCAGCATCGACAAACGATACCCCGGTCAGGCGCGCCGCGTGATGATGGCGCTTTGGGGGATGCTACCGCAGTTCAGTTATACCAAGATGATCGTGGTGGTGGATGATGACATTGATCCATCCAACTGGGATGACATCGCCTGGGCATTGGCCACCCGTATGGATCCGGCCCGTGATGTAATGATTTTGGAAAATACCCCAATGGATTATCTTGATTTTGCATCGCCACAGGCGGGGTTGGCGGGAAAAATGGGCATTGATGCGACCCGGAAAATTGAAACCGAAACATCTCGCGAATGGGGCACCGTTATGAAAACAACCTGCAAAGACAAGGATTTTGCCAGTGATTTTCTGGCGCGCGCGCTGCCCGAGATGTTCAAATGACCGCACCACGCATTGTGTTGGGCATTACCGGTGCGTCCGGGGCGGCCCTTGGCCTGTCTGTGGCGCGGCAATTGTCTGGCCTTGGGGCCAATATCGATCTGGTCACCAGCAAACCCGCACAAAGAACCCTGTTAGCCGAATGCGGACAAGGCGCCTATGACCTTTTGCAATCATACGTATCAACGGTGCATTCGATTGAAAATATTGGGGCCAGCATTGCCTCGGGGTCGGTGCCTGTGTCCGGCATGATCGTTGCCCCATGTTCGATGCGCAGTCTGGCGGCAATTTCCCATGGGTTGGATGATAATCTGCTGATCCGCGCCGCTGGTGTTCAACTCAAAGAACGCCGCAGACTGATCCTTTTGGCGCGAGAAACCCCGCTGACACTTGCCCATTTACGCAATATGACAGCCGCCACCGAAATGGGCGCGATTATCCTGCCTCCGGTGCCGGCGTTTTACTTATTGCCCAAAACCGTATCCGAGATATCAGACCAGATCGCCGCCCGCGCCATCGACCTGCTTGGAATTGCAAAACCGATTGCAGCGAGCTGGCAAGACTAATACCAATCCGCCCAAAGACCGACCTGTCATTGTTGCGTAGGATGGGTTTTCAACCCATCATCCCTTTGACTTTGCCGGGCGGTGGGGTGAAACCCCACCCTACGCATGGCTGCATGAGTCAGCATCCGGGCGTTCTGGTATAAGCATACGAATTGAAAGTTTGGCGTTAACTCAACCGCGCTCTCAGGGGCACGCATTTCAAAGTTGCCAAAGTCCTGACCACCTCTGTTGCGCCAAGCTGCCGTCGGATTTTCCGTTGACAGGTTTGCCCCTCTTGATTCATATCTTGATAATTCAAGTAAAGCACCAAGAGGACACCCTCGCGGGGGCGCAGTTTTCGGGAACCGTTATTGCAGCGACTCGTATTTGGCCTGCAACTCTTCCTCGGTCTCTTCCCAGTCCGGGTTATCGACGATGCAGGCCTCGGGGCAGACCAGTTTACATTGCGGTTCGTCCTCTTCGCCGACGCATTCGGTACATTTCATCGGATCGATGATGTAAAACGGGTCACCTTCCTTGATTGCCTCGTTCGGGCAGACCGGTTCGCAGGCGTCGCATGCGGTGCAGGGGTCGATGATCATCAGTGCCATATTATTCTCCTGTCAGGATGCTTTGAGCATGGTACCGGCCTGGGCCAGTTTGTTGTATCGGAACGCGCCCCAAAGTGCGGCACCAATGGCCCCGGCATAAATCGAGTTGGGGTTGTTGATTACGGTTGCATCAACGCCGCGCATCTTGGCCAGTTGTTCGCGCATCGCCTCACAAAGGCCCTCATCCAGCGCGAGGCCCCCCGTCATCATGATCAGATCATTCTTGACACCGATGGATTTCAACAATCGTGCCAGACGGCTGGCCATCGACAGGTGAATACCCTTCAGGATGTTGGGGGATGTAATGCCGCGTGACACCATGTTGATCACATCAGTTTCGGCCAGTACCGCGCAGATCGACGACACCTCTTCCGGGTCATCAGCCTGCATCGACAGGCTGCCAATCTCATCCTGGGCAATGCCAAGATACCGAGCAATGTTCTCTAGAAACTGGCCCGAGCCTGAGGCGCATTGGCTGGTCATCTTATAGTTCGTCACCTTGCCCCTTTCGTCCGTGATCATCGCCCGGCCATGCAGCGCTCCACAATCAAGGATCGCCACTGTTTTGGGGTCCAGAAACCGGGCTCCGCGGGCATGGCTGGTCATCGAATAGAAGTGGCCGGTGTGAAACGGTATCGCCTCGCCCTCGCCGGTGGTGGCAACGTAATCAAGGTCACCCTCGGCCACGCCTGCATCCTCCAGGGTCTGTTCAAACGCTTCGCGAGCCAGTTGCATCGGGTCGCGCTGACGGATGCGCAAGCTGGATTGCGACAGCCATTCCTCGCGACCATCCTGCGAGCGGAATATCACCGCCTTGACGACGCCGGTCCCTACATCAATTCCTGCGGTTAAAGTCATGCGTCCACTCCTTCCATACGTCCACTCGCCGCGCGGCGGGCAAATTCGGCCCCGCCCAACGCGCCGGTATAAATCGATTCCGGGTCGATATTGATCTTCACCTCGCCGTAATTCTCGAACACCAGTTTTTTCAACTCGCGCACGGCGGCCTCGTTCTTGGCTACGCCGCCAGTAAAGGTAAACTGGTCCGTCACCCCGCCCGAGCGTGAAATGATCGAAATGGCCCGCAGGATGATCGCCCGGTGCAGACCGGCCAGAATATCCTCGCGCTTTTCGCCCAATGCCAGACGGTCGCGCAGCTCGGCCCCGGCAAACACCGTACAGGTCGAATTGATCCGCGCCGGTTTATCGGATTTCATCGCCAGGGGGCCAAGTTCATGCAAGCCCATGTTCATCTCGTCAGCGATATAACCCAGATAGCGGCCACACCCGGCCGCGCATCGGTCATTCATTTGAAAGTTCTCGACAATGCCTTGCGCGTCGATCTGAATGCCTTTGGTATCTTGCCCGCCAATATCCAGAACCGTGCGGGTTTCCGGGTACATCATATGCGCGCCCAGGCCATGACACAGGATTTCGCTGCGGATATGTTCCTTGGAAAATGGCAGGGTCACCCGACCATAACCGGTGCCGACCAGATAGGTTTCCTCAAGCTCGATATTCAGGACCTTCTGGATCTTCCCACCCATTTCAGTGGCGCCGCCCGACCCTTCCTTGGTCACACGATCAAGCGCATTTTTGAACTTGTCACTAAGCGAACCGGATGGCGGGCGGTTTTCCACCGCGATGATCGACTTGTCATAGACGTTCAGCAGCACGTCATACGGCAGGCCAGCCTCGCGCGCCACCTCTTCCGCAATCGCCAAATAGCGAGAACCGGCAATGTCACGGAAAAAGTCCGACTTGCGCGTGGCCTCGGGGGCAAACATCGCCGGGGCTTCGCCGCGAAGGCGTTTGAACACCTCGGCAAGTGCCGCCTTGACCCCGTCGCCGATTTTTTCAAACCGTTCGCCGCGCACCAGCCGCACACAGGTTTCTTCCAGGTCGGCCAACTGCTCTAGAAACTGTTCCAGCCGGAACGAACGTTCCAACGCGGCCAACAACTCCTCGACTTCGGTGTTTGTCTCACCTTCAGTCCCGAACTCGCGCCGGAACAGGGTGAAACGCGCATCAATCGCCGCCTCTTCGCCAGCCACCGAACAAGCGGTAGTATAGTTTGAGCGCGAATTGGTGATGCCGCGGCCGAGGATTTTTTCATCCTCGTCCATCAACACCGCCTTGGTGGTGGTGGACCCCAGATCGATACCTACAAAGGTTTTCATGCCGCTGCCCCCCGCCCCGAGCGTTTCTGTTCGACCATCTGGAAATAGCTTTCCAGCCGGTTCTTGACGTTCGCAGCCGAGAAATAGCGCGGATCAACCAGATCGGTTTCAATAAACGCCGCCGGTTTGCCAGTGCGCTTTTCGACCTCGCGCATGATCAATAGTTGCCCGGCAGAGAAGCTGTTGCAGGACTTGATCGAGTTAATCAGCAGCCCGTCGGCCTGATATTCGTTGATATAGTCGCTCAGCATGTCGATACGCATCGGCAAGGACCGGTTGGTATAGACCCCAAGGCAATATTCAGCCAGCGATTCCAAAGGGCGATCCGGGTCATGCCGGAACCCGTAATCATAAGTGCCCCCAACCTTGGTGTAGGACGAGGCAACCACGGTCGCGCCTTCGTCATAGAACATCTTCCAGAACTGACGAAAGCTGGTGTAATTGGGTGGTCCTTCGACCACGAGGCGAAATTTCTCTTCGCCCATCGGCCCGTCCGGCGTGACCGGTCCCAGACCTTTCAGCAGGCGGTCATCCACCTCTTCGCGCAGAAAGCGATAGAAATCTATTGCATCGTCAGTGCCCCGGAAGGCTCCAAAGATCGGCCCGATGTAATAAATCCCACCAAAATAGGCATCAATGGGCGAGCGCACGTTTTTGCCGCTTTGCAGGATATACACCAGATCATCCTCGGCCTGAGCCGATTTCTTAAGGTATTCGCGCAGTCGATCAATGTCGAACTTGATCCCCGACACCTGTTCCAATGTCGGAATAACCGTTTCTTTCAACTGCTTGACCATGTACTGGATCATATTCGGCGTCACCTTGCCGTCGGCCATATACGGCGTCTGCAAAAATATGGTCGGGCATTTATACTGCTCACGCAGCAGCTCAAACCATTTCAGAAAGGTGAAACAGCCGGTGTAAGATAGCAAAAGAACATCCGGGTCCGGCAGCTTTTTACCGTTGGGACCGATGTTGCCTTTCATCATCATGCCGATGTCGGATTTCACATAGGTACAGACATCTTCGGAATGCCCGGCCCGTTCGGCCTCCATGATATAGGCACCCGATTGCTTGCGCAGACCCGACTGAATGGCGTTCACTTCCGGCAGGTTGTTGACCAGATCGAAACACATCAACAATTCATTCAGATTGCCCGGCACAAAGGTCGACGCCACCTTTTCCCCGTTTTCCTTGGCCGAGGTCAGGCGATCGAAGTGATCCGCCATCATCTGCTTTTGTTTGATCATCGAGGCGTCTTTGTCGACGTCCTGAACCTGAGCTTTTGCTATCGAGGGTCTCATGCGGCACTCCACAATTTGATTGAATCAACAAATGTTCCGGCCTGTTCGCGAATGGGCTGCATCTGGCCAGAGTTTTCGGCGTATTTGAACGCAATGAACGGGATGTTGGCGTCTTTCAGGACGTTCTGCAGCATGGGCCGGTCCAACAGGGCCGGATCGCAGAAACTGGTGGAAGCGAATATCACTCCTTCGGCGCCCGAGCTTTTAACCGACCGCACCAAAAACTGACCTTTTTCGGCCAGATCCGGTTCGTATTTGGCGGCTGTGGACATGGATTGATGCAAAAACGCCTGGGACAGGTTGTAAACCGGGTCGCCCGTTGTTGGCACATCGCCAATCAGCCAGCGTGACACCAACATGAAATCGTCGTCCACCACATAGCAGCCGGAAAGTTCCAGTGATTTTATCAGGTTAAGGGGCGGCTGTTCACAGAACATCCCCGTCACAACCACCTTGGAATTGTCTTTGATGGGGCGTTTCTCGGCCTTGGCGGCATCAATATACTGACGCAGCATGACGCTATGTTCCTCAACCGGCAACACCAGACCGGCGCGGATAATCAGATAGGCCTCGGACGCCGGGGCCTGCCACGGAACGACCGAGCGCAGTTCATAAAGTTCGTTCACCAGCGCGCGGTTTTCATTGTATACCTTGATCGATTCGTTGATCTGATCGTCAGTAATCTTGCGCCCGGCGATCTTTTCCAGATCGTCCAGCAAATCGCGCATCTCACCGATATAAAACGTCCCGCCAATTTCATCTTCATAGGTTTGGGGAACATCGAAATACTTGGTGAACACTTCGGGGAACAGCATTTTCCACATGCCTGAAAGGTTGCGGATCACATCGCAGATTGACGGGAACAACATGCCATCAACAAAGTCCAGCCGCCCCGACACGCCCAGTTCAATGGTCGAGCGCGGGATGCGGCAGATATAACTTTGATAATAGGCGTCGCCGTGGATCACCTCAAGATTATCGCCCCCGCCCATGATGCCAAGCGGCAGCATTCCGGCGGCATGGATCAATTCTCGCGGGATATACACCGGCAGATACCCGACGACTTTGCGGGACGGATCGGCCTTTTTCCAGTCACGCGCGGCGGTGAATTGCAGGTCTTCATACAATTCTTGCGCGCGTGCAACGAGGTCGGTTGTGGAGGGATTGGTCATGCGTTCTCCCACTTGGGCTGTCGTTTGGCGACAAAGGCTGTCAGGCCTTCGACCGCGTCACGGGTTGACATCAGATCGTTGAGATAAAGTGCCTCGACCTGGTCGAGACGGGCAATAATGCGCGCCGTGTACCCGGCGCGCGCGGCTTTGACGGCCATCCGCAGCGAGCTTGCGCTTTTGGCGGCCAGATACTTGTCGAACCAGGCAATTGCCGCGGCTGACGGATCGTCCGCCACCGCGTCCACCAGACCCATTGCCTGCGCGTCGGTGCCGGAAACCGAACGGCCCGAATAAAGCAGATCTTCGGCGCAGGATTGCCCCACACGTTCGGGCATCAGGCACGACGCCGCAGGGGCGAACACCCCCAGCATCATTTCCGGCTGGCCAAGGTTGGCATCGGGGGCTGCAAACAAATGATGCCCGGCCATCGCCACCTCAAGCCCGCCACCAAGGCATTGCCCCTGAATGGCCACCAGTATCGGCACCGGAAATTCCAGAATCGTGCGCACCAGCGCGTGCAGTGATTTCAGCATCGCTTCGCAGCTTTGTGGCAAATGTTCCTCCACGCTCGCGCCAAAACTGAAATGCGGCCCCTCAGCCTGCAACAAAACCGCCTTGAGATCACGCGACCCCCGGTGATCTGCCAACGCCTTGTCCAACGCCGCAATCATCCTGGCGTCGACGATATTCGCCTTTGGCCGGTTCAGGGACAGACGCAACAAGGCGCCGTCCCTTTCCAGGTTTATGTCCAAACAGTCGCTCACTTACGTGCGCCGGGCATAAGACTGTCGATATACTCATCCGTCCACTGCGCCCCTTCGGCCAGTTCCCGGCGCATATCGGCAAAGTCCACTTCGCGGCCGGTTTCGCGGGTGCCTTCATTGAAGGCGCGGAAACCGGTTTTGGCCTCGGTCATCATATTAAGCGATAGCCAAGCGCGGGAATTTTCCTTGTTGGCGTTCCAGGCGTCCAGCTTGGGTTTGCGCAACTCTTCGACCGATTTTGTGGTGCAATCCGGGAAGGTCAACAAAAGCTTGGTACACAGCTCCTCGACCTTGGCATCCAATGCGCTCAGATCCATCGTGCCGGTCTTCATCAACGCCTTTCCAGCCGCCAGATCGTCGCCGACCTTCAGCTCTCCGTGTAAAATCCGCCCCATGTAATCGGTTTTCATTTCGGTGATCACCAGTGGGTTGGCGACATATTCACCATCAATCTTCAGCCCCGGCACAATGTCGGTCAACATGCCCAGGCGCATGGCCTTTTGCGCGGTATAACTCTCACATAAAATACCGGAATTCATCGCCTGTTCACAGCCGATCATTACCGGCAGAAAATCCGTGGACCCGCCAATCGCCGCTGACCCGTGCTTTGGCCCGGCCTGACCAAATCGCGCCATGTCCTGCGCCACCGAGAAATCACAGGCCATGCCAATTTCCTGACCGCCGCCGATGCGCATGCCGTTGACCCGGCAGATCACCGGCTTGTCACAGCCAAGGATGGCAGAAACCATATCATTGAAAAGCCGCATATACTGGCGGTATTCATGCGGCCGACCAGCGTAATATTCGGCGTATTCCTTGGTATTGCCACCAGTGCAGAACGCCTTGTCGCCCACAGCCGTGAACACCACCGCATTCACGTCCCGCATGTTCGATGCGGCGCGAAACCCCAGGATCACCGATTTCACCATATCGGTGGTATAGGAATTGAACTGCGTCGGATTATTCAGCGTTATCCATGCGTTATACATTCCAGGTGCTACGCTGCCATCGGCCAGAAGGGCCGGGCGTCGTTCCAGAATCACCTGATCGGTGATACCTTCGCGGGTCGCATCACTTACCAGATCGTGGGATACAAAATCGAAAATAGTGTCTTTCATGGGTCGCTCCTTTACGTTCCGGGCACGAGAATTTGCCGACGGACCTTTTTGCCGTCATGAACGGCCTGAAATATTTCGTTGATGTCATCCAAAGGCGCCTGTTCGACAAACGGTGCCAGCTTGACCTTGCCGCTCAGCACCAGTTCCAGCGCGCCGGGATATAATTCGGGCGGACAGCCCCAGTTGCCCAGAAGCCGCGCGTGAAACGCCATCAGGTTCGACAGGCGCACCTCAAGCTTGTCCATGGTAAAGCCAACCACGCACATGGTGGCCCCGTGGTTCAGCAGACCAAAGGCGGTCTTTTGCCCGGCGGCAGTACCGGAACATTCCATGATGATCCATTCGGTACTGCGCAGGCCGTTATCCTTGGCAAACCCGATGATTTCCTTTTTCAGCGCCCGGGGATCAAAGTCACGGGCATTCAAGGTCAGCGCAGCACCGTATTCAGCCACCGCCGCCAGCTTTTCGGCCACCACGTCGATTGCCACCACCGTGGCCCCCATCGCCGCCGCCACCTGCACACCGTAACCGCCAACCCCGCCAACGCCGTTGACGATCACCAGATCACCCGGACCAATCCCGGCCTGAACCGCCGCCTGATATGGTGTGGTCAGCGCATCGGCCACAACCGACACATCGGCCAGTTCCAACCCGACCGCCCTTAGCCGATCCATATCCACCGGGCAAAGGCCTAATGCAGGAACCGTGACATGGCTGGCAAACCCGCCTTCGATGTCATTTCCGGGCATCTTTTGCGCCCGGCAGATCGTGCCCTTGCCGCGCTTGCACAGATCGCATTCGCCACATGGCATGACGGCAGGGATAATCACCGTCTGCCCGATCCATTCACCGGCACCTTCACCGACCGCAACAACGACCCCACTGATTTCATGGCCCAGGGTCAATGGCAGCGGTTGATTGGTGCGTACCCCGTCATAATAATAGCCAAGATCGGTGTGACACACGCCGCAACCGGCGATTTCCACGACAACTTCGCCCGAATCCGGGTCGCGCGGGTCGAATTCGACCTTTTCCAGTGGCTGTTCGCCTGAAACCATTCTCCAGCGTCGTGCCATCATCTTCCTCCGGGTGGCTGCCGTAAATCTGCGGCAGATGCCTTGTTGACAGGGCTTGTATTCCCTATTACCGTAAATAGGTACCGTAATACTTCTTTTACGTCAATAGGGGAAACCGCGATGTTTTCGAACCAGCCAAAGTTGCAGTCCCCGAACAAGGAAACGGACCGGACATGACCGTGATGAAACCCCTGCTTGAAAACGTCTCATTCGCAATTGTCGGCAGCGGCGGCGCCGGGGCGATTACCGCCGGGGCGATTCTGTTAGAGGCCGCCGGCAAGGCCGGATGGTACGGCGTGTTGGTCCGTTCGGTCGGGCCGCAGATACGCGGAGGGGAATCGGCATCGCTGGTGCGCCTGTCCACTGGCCCGGCGGAAAACATGACCAAGGATTTTGACGTTCTGGTGGCAATCGACTGGAAGAACAGCGACCGGTTCATTGGCGATATGCCGGTGACAAACAGTGGTCTGGTTGTTTCCGACCCCAAGAACGGCGCGGTGCCGGCCGCCATAACTGAGGCCGGAACAGATGTGGCCGATTGCCCGCTGAACGCCATGGCCAAGGACATTCCCGGCGGGCGCGAGAACATGATCGCCGCTGGCATCGTCGCGCAACTGATCGGGCTGCCGATTGATGCCCTGATGCAGGTGGTGGAAACCAAACTTGCCCGCAAGGGCGAGGCGGCCATCCTTTCAAGCCGCGCCTGTATCGAGGCAGGCATGGCGCAGGCCAGCACTTATTCCCAGTCCTACCCCCTGAAACCTGTAAACCCGCCGACCAACAAACGCTGGCTGGCCACGGGCAATGAAATGGTCGGACTTGGCGCGCTGCGGGGTGGCGTGCGCTTTGCCGCCGCCTATCCGATCACGCCGGCCACCGAGGTTCTGGAATACCTTGCCCCTTCGCTTGCCTCAATTGGCGGCGCACTGGTGCAGGCCGAAGATGAACTGTCGTCGATCAACATGATCATCGGTGCCTCTTATGGGGGGCGTCCGTCGATCACCGCCACCTCTGGCCCCGGCCTTGCGCTGATGATGGAAAGCCTTGGCCTGGCGGCGGCCGCCGAAGTACCGATTGTGGTGGTCGATGTGATGCGTTGCGGGCCCAGCACCGGCATTGCCACCAAGTCCGAGCAATCCGATCTGAACATCGCCATCTACGGCTTTCACGGTGACGCGCCGCACGTTGTGGTTGCCCCCAACAGTGTCGGCGACTGCCTGTTCACCACGCAATGGGCGGTGCATATGGCCGAGACCTTGCAGGCCCCGGTGATCGTGTTATCGGATCAATCGCTGGGTCAGGCGCTGGTGCTGATGAACCGCCCCGCCGATGTGGCATTCATGGCCAAGCGCAAAGTATATGAACCGGTTGAGGGGCAGGATTATCAGCGCTATGCCATGACCGCCGACTGTATTTCGCCCATGGCCATCCCCGGTCAGACCGGCGGGCAGTACACGGCCGACGGGTTGACCCATACGGTGCGCGGCACACCTTCGTCCAAAAGAAGCGATCAGAAAGAACAGATGGACAAGCGCGCCGCCAAGATCGAACAGTTCGATTTTGGCCAGCATTGGGGCCATGTCGAAGGCACCGGTGACACGGTGATTCTGACCTGGGGGTCGTTGACCGGTCCTGCGCGCGAGGCGATTGGCGAACTCACGGCGCAAGGGGACGATGTAAGATTGATCTCGCTGCGCCAAATCTCGCCCTTTCCGGTCCAGGCACTGCAACAGGCGTTAACCGGTGCTGCGCGGATTTTGGTGCTGGAACAGACCCATTCCGGGCAGTTTTACCGCCATATCCGCAGCTATATAGACCTGCCGGGCGAGGTTCGTCAGTTCAACCGCGAAGGGCCGTACCTGATCGGCCCGGATGAAATAGCCACCCAGATACGTGATTGGAAAACCGCATGAACGCCCCGAAATTCAAGGCTTCGACCTATAAATCCGACATCGAACCGGTCTGGTGCCCGGGCTGTGGTGACTTTCACGTGTTGTTGTCGATCACCAAGGCACTGGCCGAACTTGGCCGCCCGCCCGAAGATATCGCGGTGGTATCCGGCATCGGTTGCTCGTCACGCATCCCGGCCTATACCAACTGCTATGGGTTTCATGGGGTGCACGGACGATCGCTCGCCCTGTCGGCGGGCTTGAAGGTGGCGCGCCCCGACCTGACCGTAATGGTGATGAGTGGCGACGGGGACGGGTTTTCCATTGGCGGCAACCATTTCCTGCATGCCTGTCGGCGTAACGTCGACATGACCTATGTGGTGATGGACAACCGGGTTTATGGCATGACCAAAGGCCAGCCATCGCCGACAACCGAATCCGATTGGGACAGCGCTTTGTCGCCGGGCGGCACCGGGTTGCGCGCCTTCCATCCGTTGGTGATTGCACTGGCTTCGGGGGCCAATTTTGTCGCGCGCGAATTTTCCGGCAACATCAAGGCCACCACCCGGACATTGGTCGAAGCGGTCAATCACCCCGGCTTTTCGTTTGTCGAGATCCTATCGCCTTGCGTGACTTTCCGCCCGGACGAAAAGGAATGGAAGAACACCGTTCACAAGGCGCAGGTCGAAGAAACCGACGATCCCGCCCGCGCAGCACGGCGCATCATGACCGATGACGGTATGAACACCGGCATTCTTTATCGTGGCAGACGACCGCCCTATAAAGCAAAGGTCTCGGACGAGATTGGCGACATTGCACCGCTGGAAGCGGCGTTCGAGGTTTAGGGCAGCATTCAGTCTGGTGTGGATTTCTGGTCAGGTGTCATCAATGGCATCTGACAGAACCCCTGCGCCGGAATGTTCAGAGCGGCGTTATACTTGCTCGACATATTCTGGAACGCGATCAGGCCACATAGTTCAGACAGGGCGTCATCATCAAAATGCTCGCCCAGCAACTGCATCAACGCGGTCTCGACTCGGGCGTGCGAATAGGTGATTGCCTCGGCCAGTTCCAGCGCCGCGCGTTCGACAGGGCTGAACCCGTCGTAATCGCGCCAACCCGCCAGATGCGCGACCTTTTCTTCAGATATACCGCGTTTCAGCAAGGTAGAGGCATTGATATCGACACAGAATTCACAATGGTTGATCTGGCTTACCCGTACCGTCACCAACGACCGCAGGGCCGGGTCGATCCGCCCACGGCCCCGGTTCAGGGCGCCGTACAGAAGTGCAACGCCGACAAATACTGACGGCGACCGCGCCCAGAGCATGCCCGGTTCCAAAACCTTGCCATAAGTGCGGCGCTGCTTCCAAAAGAACAGGCGGATGTACCACGGGTATTGCGAAATCGGTTTTGGTTGGATGAACATGCAGACTGGCCTTGTCCTAAATGGTGAACCGCGCGTTCAGTTGCGGGGATTTCATTTCGTCCTGCAAAGGTCAATGCAACGCCCGGTGAAGTTCGGAAACAATGGCGTGATCCGGCCGCCCTGCTAGCGCAGATCGACGACCCGCACCGCCTTGCCCTCGGAACGCGGAACCTCGCCCGGGCGCTTGACCGACACATCACACGTCACACCGATAATCGACTTGATATGGTGGCGGACTTCTTTTGCTTTGGCGGCGGGGTCATCTTCGCCATCCGCCGTGTCGGGCAGAATCTCTACGTCCACCGATATCGCATCCAGTGCGCCCTGTTTGAACAGCCTGATCTGGTAATGCGGCGCAAGCCCCTCAAGCCCAACCAGCACCGATTCTATCTGGCTTGGATACACGTTCACCCCGCGAATGATCATCATGTCGTCGTCGCGCCCCGTCACACGGCAGATGCGCAGATGCGTGCGCCCGCAGGCACAGGGTACGTCGGTCAGCCTTGTGATATCCCGGGTGCGATAGCGGATCATCGGCATCGCCTCTTTGGTCAGGGTGGTGATCACCAGCTCTCCGGCCTCGCCCATTGCCAATGGCTCCAGCGTCTCAGGGTCGATCACCTCGAACAGGAAATGATCCTCCCAGCCGTGCAGTCCGTCACGTGCCACATCACATTCACACGCCACCCCCGGGCCCATGATCTCGGACAGACCGTAAACATCAACCGACTTAAGCCCCAGCCTCCGGTCCAGTTGCCTGCGCATTTCATTGCTCCAGGGTTCGGCCCCGAACAATCCGCGATGCACAGGTAAGGCGGCGATATCGACGCCCATACCCTCGGCCACCTCGGCAATGTTAAGCGCATAAGACGGTGTTGAACACAAGATCACCGGGCCAAGATCGCGGATCAGGCTGACTTGCCGTTCGGTCCCGCCACCTGAAACCGGAATGACTGCACAGCCCAGCCTTTCGGCGCCGTAATGCGCGCCCAGACCCCCGGTGAACAGCCCGTAACCATAGGCGTTGTGCACCACATCGCCCGGTCGCACCCCCGCCCCCGCCATCGAGCGCGCCATAAGCCCGGCCCAACGATCCAGATCGCCCTTAGTATAGCCAACAATCGTCGGCTTGCCGGTGGTCCCGGATGACGCATGAATACGCGATAGCCCGCCAACCGGGGTGGCCAGAATGTCATAGGGGTAGTTGTCCCTTAGGTCGGTTTTGACGGTAAAAGGAAAGTGCCGCAGGTCGGCCAGAGAATTGAGCTGATCAGGATGCACGCCAGCGGCATCAAAGGCCCGCCGATAGTGCGGTACGTTTTCATAAACCCTCTCAAGCGACCATTTCAGGCGCTCTAACTGGATATCGCGGATCTGAGTACGCGGCATGGTTTCCGCGTCTCGGTCGAACATGAAGCTTGGGTCATTTGCCGACTGTGTGGCATGCGATGCGGTCATGTTATTCCCCCTGTTTTACCCGACTCCCGGCGTCAGAAAGCCACCCACCCCGGTTTGATCCCCGGTGCGCTTTTTCCTGCCCCCCGGGCAGGCATGTGATTGATGGCAAAGCCCTGATTGAACGCAGCCTTGGTGATCAGCGTAATCTTGAACCCCCAGCCCGTCGCCACAACGGCCAATCCGCCCAACGCCAGGAAAGCCGGGCTGAACAGGCCGATGATTACCAACCCCATGACCAGTGCCTGAACCCGTCCCGACAGGTTGAAGGGCCAAATATCAAGCGCCTTCAACGCTGCCACCGGTGCGCCGGTCACGTCCAGCGCACCGCGATAGAACTGCCAGAGCGCCCCGCGCAGCGCGACCATCAACAAAAGCGCCAGACCGATGGTTTCAAGAACTATGGCGTCGTACCCGGCAACCACCGCCGCGATGGCAAACAACCCGAGCCCTTCGGCCAGCCCGGTTGCCATGATCAGCGCCACGATGCCCGGTTGCCGCCAAATGGGAATGCCTTTGGCCGCGCGCAAAATCCGCCCCTGAGAATAAACAAACGCCAGTCCTGACACCGCCGCCAACAGCCCAACACCCGTCAGCGGCCATAACAGGAAAATCCCGCCAAAGCCAAAGAACGGCAGCGCCGCAATTGCTTCGCGGCTCATCCAGCTTGAACCGGGTTTGAGGTAGACGTTCAGGAACCGCCAAGGCCGACCGATCTCAAGCCAGACACAAAACAGCCCGACCCCGACCAGCATCAATGACACCAACACAGCCTGCCACAGCACGGGTGCAAACAACCCGGCAATTACCGTCGCCACCATAAGCCCGGTCCCTGCCCCACCCAGCACAAAATTCGCCGCTGCACGCCAGTCCCAATTGGTCTGAAGCTTCGGCGAAACCGCTGCCAGGCCGGCCGGTTCGGCCACCATTTCCGGCGGTTCTGAAACGGCACCGCCGCCAGAATCCCGGTCAAACAAGTAATAAATTCCCGGCCCTGTGCCCAGATCTTCATGCATGCGGAAATGCCGATTCTCGCGTAGCAATTCAGACACATTGCTGGTCTCATCATCAATATCGCCCATGCTCAACGCGCCGGCGATGCAGGAACTCACGCAGGCCGGAGTGGCCGCAGCATCAATCCCCGGTATCAACCCCTGCGCCAATCCGTCGTCAATTCGATCAACACACAGGGTGCATTTCTGCGCCACACCGATCCGCCCCGAATCTTCGCGCAGCGCCTCGTGTGACATCGCGCCGTTGCCATAGGCCATTGCGGGTTTGTCCACCCGGGAACGCGCCTGATAGGGGCAGGCAACGGCGCAATAGGCGCAGCCGATGCATTTGTCATAGTCGATGGTAACGATACCATCGTCGCGCTTTTGCGTCGCCCCGGTGGGGCAGACTGTAAGGCAGGGCGGATCATCACAATGCATACAGCCCACCGGCAGGAAGGCTCGGGTCACATCCGGGTATTCGCCCGCCTCAAAGTCCAGAACCTTGCGCCACTGAACCCCCGGCGCCGTGGCATTGGCGTGTTTGCATGCCGCCGTGCAGGTCTGGCAACCGACGCAACGGTTCAGGTCGGCAACAATCGCATAGCGGGTCATGATACGGTCCCCACTTTTTGTACTGCCACCCGCACCAGATCGGCCCCCGAACCGGTGGCGTCGGTCAGTTCCAACATCATCGGCGTCAGCGTGTTCATGCTGGGGGTCTTGAGGTCTTTGGCAAACGGGGTTTTCCAGTGATCAAACTGACCGATCATCAGCAAGGTGTCCGGCCGGATGCCCTGCCGCAATATCACAGCCCCTTGCGTAGAGCCTGTTGGCGAGGCAATTTTGACCTGATCGCCCTCAGCCAGCCCGAGCCGTTTCGCCGCCACCGGGTTCATCATCACCCCGCCATGGCCCGCGATATTGTCGGCCACTTCGTGGATCATTTGCAACCCAACATTGCTGCCCCAGGAGTATTGCATCGAACGCGCAGTCAGTAACCAGAACGGATAGTCGTCAATCTTGACCTCATAGCGTTTTTCAAGCGCGTCCACCCACAGGCCCTGCAAGTCCTGCCAATGCGGCATCGCCTCATATTCCTGCAACTGTCGATCCCACCAGGTGATGCCACTTTCATGCAATCGCGCACCCAGTTCCCGACCGATACGCAAAAGGCGCTCTTGATAAGGCAACTCAAACCGCAGGTTTTGCGCCACCATGGCCGGATAAAGATACCATTGCTCTTTCGGAAATTCCTTGGTGCGAAAACCTTTCTCGCGGAAATACTCCAACCCCTGGGTTTCGGCCCCATCGGTAAGCTCTGCGCTGGCGGCGCGGCAGGACCGGTCCCAGATTTCCTCGACCGAATGCGCCTTGTCCGGTTCCAGCGAAAAATCGTAGTTCTCGCCAAACAACCGGATACCCGCCGCCCCTTTGTTGATCGCTGTGTTGTACTTATCCAAAAGCCCGGTCCGCCTTGCCAGCTCACCGGCAATCCAGGTGAAATCGCGGGCCTCACCCATTGGTGCGGCGGCCGGATCGCGTAGGGCAAAGCCCTGATGCTCCCAAAACTGCTCGACATATTTTGAACCGCCGATGCGGATCAGTTGCAGCCCTTCCAGATCGGTGCATTCGGGCAGCAGGATGTCTGCCATGTGGTTGGTTTCGTCGTGGGTATAGGCAAAGCACACCGTGAAGGGGAATTTGGCCATCGCATCGCTGATCGCATCCGTATCCCAGAACGAAATCGCCGGGTTGGTGCGATAGACAAACCAGACATCCGGCGGGGTCGGTTTGGGCAGGTGGTCAAACCCTTCCTTCTGCATCATCCAGGCCAGATGGGTCGGCCCCAGCGCCTGAGACCAGGACGAATTGGACGCCAGCGGCACCAAGGTCTTGTGGCTGTGGCGTGACACCGAACTTATTTCCCATTCGCCCTTTTTGGTGGGGTTCATCGGGTAATTCAGAAACCCGTCCGGCCCCGGCACCACAGAAGACCAGCGATTGTCAGCCGGCCGGTTCAACCGCACAGTGGTGCCCAGAGTACCGCCCGGCACCTCAAGCCCACCGATCAGGCAGGCCATCAGCGTGCGGGCCCAGACACATTCATACCCGCCCCAGCCATTGCAGACGGTTTTGCCCAGTGAAATGGCAACCGGACGGAATGGCAGGATTTTGCCATCTATTTCAATAGTTTCCCCTACCCGCGCGTGATCGATATACTGGTTGGCGACCGAACGGATCACCTCGGGTTTGACATCACAGATGCCCGCCGCCCATTCGGGGCTATACGATTGCACATGCGCCACCAAATGCGCGAAGGCCGGTTTAACGCTGATCGCTTTGTGGCTCCATTCCACATCATCCGGCCCGACCTCAAGCCCGGACACCGCAAACGTGCCTTCAAGGGCGGGATCGGTTTCGGGCGTGTCATAGGGTACGGCACGCGCGCTTTTCAAATCCCAGATCAAAGGCTTTTGACTAACCGGATCGCGCAGATAAAACCCGTTTGGAGCAATCAGATATGGCGATGATGTGCGGTGTTTCAGGAAAGGAATATCCAGCCGTTCGCGCGGGATTTCGTGCAGCAACACATGGATCAGCGCAAACATGAACGCCGGATCAGTCTTGGGCTTGATCGGCACCCAATCAGCTGAACAGGCCCCGGTGACAGACAAATGCGGCTCGATTTGTATCCTTTTGGCCCCGCGCGCCCGTGCATCGGCGTGGCGACGCACGCCGCAAACCCCGCCCGACGCCTCGACATTGGCGCCAAACGACAGGATGAATTCAACCAAAGGCGTATCCGGGCAAACGGTAAAGGCGCGGTGCCACAGCTCTCCGTACAGGTGCTCAGAGTGGTAACATTTAACCCCCTGCCCGCTGCCAAAGCTCATATCAACCTTGCCCCAGGCCGACAGGAACGCCGGGAAGGTGCCCATATAGAC
>DAOUQK010000194.1 GCA_030625695.1 Paracoccaceae bacterium
GAACTTCCCCCTGAAAGAGACGCCTATCAGATACCGATGTCCTGCCTGATCAGCCGCAACACTAACCGACTTTTCGCCGCAGGTCGGCTGGCAGATGGAGACCGTCTGGGGGGTGCCGCCATCCGGGTGATGGGAACGGCATTTGCAACAGGGCAGGCCTGCGGAGTTGCGGCGGCGTTGTCGGTTTCAGATGTGGTGCCAGCGGTCAAAGACATCCGCAACACTCTCCTCCTCCAGAATGCGATGCTTTGAGGGGTGATTTGTGGCGCGGAATGGCCTGATACCAACGCGCATAAAGAGTGACTCATTATCGCCATCTGTAGGGCGGGGTTTCACCCCGCCGCTCGCGGGTGGATGGTGGGGTGGAACCCCACCCTACCCATCGGCGACAAGGTGTTTTGAAACACCCTGTCGCCGCCGGAATACTTCGCAAATCAGTTGTACAAAACGCTCAAACCGCGTGCAAAGCCATGTACAAAACGGTCAAAACGTTCCTGACACGACCCGTCACAATCACCGGAACGCCGGAATGATCTTTTCAGCGTAATCCGCGATGATGCGTTCTTCATCACCGTTATCAAGGTAGATGTTGAATTGCGTCACCCCCGCCGCTTCAAGCTCTTTGATCTTGGCAATATGCTCATCCGCACTGCCCAGAACCGCGAAACTTTCGACAATTTCGTCGGTGATGAAGTCAAGGTATGGGTTATCGGTCTGACCGTGTTTGGAATAATCATAACCCTTGCGGTCTTCGATATAGGCCGTCAGACTGGCCGGAACCATATCACTGTCACTACCATATTTCTCAACGATATCAGCCACATGATTGCCCACCATCGCCGGGAACCACCGTGTCGCGGCAATCCCTTCTGCCTTGGGTCCGGTCCACGCCGGGGCCGCCGACATAACGCGATAGCCGGACATGTCACGCCCGGCCTCTTTACCTGCGGCAATCGCCTGATCCGCCAGCCATTTGCAGATTGCCGGTTCGGCAATCTGCAACACCAGACCGTCGCCCACTGTGCCCGCCGACTTCAGCGCCTTGGGGCCATAGGCTGCAACCCAAACCGGCAATTCATAGCCCGTCGCCCAGGGAAATTTCACCGGCGCCGGGCATTCACCATACTGGCGTTCCTCACCCCGGACCAAGCCTTTGACAACATTGACAAATTCCTCTAGTCGCGCCAGTGGTGCCGGCTTTTTTCCCATCATCCGAACCGCGCTGTCGCCGCGCCCAAGGCCGATATCAAACCGTCCGTCTGATTGCTTGGCCAGCGATCCAAAAAGGCTGGCCGCCGCCGACCAGTCCCGCGTGTTGGGGTTGGTCACCAAGGGGCCGAACCGCATCTTTGTGGTGTGCTCCATCAACATCGCCATTGCGACAAAGCTTTCGCGCCACAGGATGTGGCTGTCGTAATACCAGCAATATTCGAACCCGGCATTTTCGGCCTGGCGCACGATGGCACGGGCGCGGTTCGGTTCGACTACACCTTTGAAAGTAATTGCAAATTCCATTTTATTCTCTCCTTGTTTGGTTCAGGTATCAGGGGCCCAGATTTTCAGGCCAGCGTGGGAAAACGGCACCGCTTTGGATATGTTCATACGGATCAGAATAGGGGTGAACGCCTCGATACAGCGCGCCGCCGATGCACCCCCAGCGTTGTAAGCGGTGACACCCAGCTTGCTGACCAGCGCCATCACCTTCTTGCGCGGCTCAAGTTTACCGCCGCAAACCAGAATATCACAGTTTACCGGAGCGCCCAGGTTGTTCAGCGTATACGCCGAAACATTGTGCAAAGCACCAATCACCGGGATATCCGGGCCAAGCAACGCCTGAGCCGCCTCAGTGGCGGACCCTTCGGGCGGCATTTCCACCAACTTGGGGTCGTCAGGTGACAAAGGCACGACGATATCGACCAGAATTTTGCCCACCAGTCCGGATTTTAGCCCTTCCAGCGTGGCATTATGGGCCGAAAACGGTACGGCCAGGATCACCATTTCGTCCGCCGCCGCGACAGCCGCATCGTTATCCATGCCGGTGATCAGATCGCCGTCAATTTTGGCATTCAGCCCGGCCGCGATTTCGGCCCCGCGCGCGCCGTCGCGCGAGCCAAGCGCCACAGGCACCCCGGCCATGGCAAAACGCAGCGCCAATCCCTGCCCTTGCGGCCCGGTGCCGCCAATGATTGCGATAGTTTCAGTCAAAATACATTCTCCTTGCCGGGGCGGAGGATGTCCGCCGCTGTGTCGTTTGTGTCTTCCCATGTCAAACCGCGCACCCGCACCACAGGTGTTTGCGCCGCCTTGCCCACCACCAGCCCGCTGGCGGTGGCAATCTCATCGGCAAAAGCCGGTTCAGTGACGGCCAGTTCGCGACCGTAAGCATCTTTGCTGCCACCTTCATGTCTGGTTGCAGGTATCCCCGCCAGACCGATGGCCACATTGACCTGACCCAACCGCCATGGCCGCCCGAATGTATCGGTGATCACCACCCCAAGGCGCACATTGAACCGCGCGGTCAGGGCATCGCGAAAGGCACGCGCGCTGGCGTCCGGGTCCTTGGGCAGCAGGATCACCGTATCATCCGTGCCGGTATTGCTTTCATCCACCGCCGCATTGGCCGAGATGAAACCAAGGCGGTGCTGACAGATCATCACGCCTTCGGTCTGGTGTGGATGGCGAAAGGTCTTCACCACCCGCGTGCTTTCGGACAGGATCACTTCGACCTTGCGGGGGTCTTTGTTTAACTCGGTGGCGATTTCGTGTGCCCGTGGTGATGGGGTGACGTCTGCCAAGGCGACAACCTGTCCCTCGGCCTTTGAGAATATCTTGTGCGCCGAGGTGAGGATATCACCGTCAACCAGACCCATCAGCGTCAACGCATCGCCGACGATCAATGCCAGATCATCACCCGGCTGGATGTCGGGAATACCGGGAACGGGGGTCAGAGAAACGCTCATGACGCGCCGACTTTCAGGCGCAGGCGGTGCAGGTCGGCGCTGGTGTCTATGTCCCAGGCAAAGCTGGACAAGGGGGCGATGGTGCAGGCGATGTCGTTTGCGACGGCTTCACGCTGATGCGCATGGCTGGAACCCGGACCATAGCGGAAGGCGATGGCATCGGGGGGCGAGGCGATCAAACAGTTGGTGCCGCCATCATGGGATGGGGCGATGGACACATAGCGCCCGTTGCGTGGGTAGGCCAGCAGCTGCGCGAGGTCACCCGGGTCCGGGTCGGCAAGGTCAGCGGGCAGGATACAGATGGATTTGTAGCGGGATTTGGCCCATTGGGCGGCCTGTGAAACCGCGTTATTCAGGCCGGTATCAGTCTCTGACAAGGTCAAAGCGTCGTATTCTTCAGCGACCTGAATGACCTTCTTTGAGCGGGTGACAACCAGCACATCATGCGCCGGTTGGTTGTCTCGCAGAAAGGTCAGAACCTGCCGGAAAAGTGCGATGGCCAATCGCCTGCGCGCGGGCGCGGGTAATACAGTTGCAAGGCGGGACTTGCCCTTGTTAGGGTCTTTCATCGGAATGACAAACAGCACGTCCTGCATCATTGGCACTCCGCGAGGATAGCACTGGCAAGCGCAGTTTTGTCGTCAATAGTCTTCATCAGAGTGTGCTGACAAACTGCGCCCATTCCAAGCGCGAGGATTGGATCGACAAGGGCGGCATCGGCGTTGTCGATCACCATTGTGTCGATCAGATCGCCATAATGTCGTGCCACGCCCAGCGCATCTGCACGCAGGCCAAGTGCCGTCATCATCCGGTCTGCCGGACCTTTGACCACTTTGCCGTCAATCAACGGGCTGACGGCGATTTTGGGTGCGGATGTGGCGGTTAAAGCGGCGCGAATACCGGGGATGTTCAGGATCGGATCAATCGACACCAGAGGGTTGCTGGGGGCAACAACGATCAGGTCTGCGGTGCTGATCGCGGTAAGTGCCGCTTTGGTTGGGCGGGCGGACTGGATGCCGTCAAAGTCCAATTCCAGAACCTCGGGCTTGCATTGTTCGCGCACGAAGTATTCCTGAAATGACAGCCAACCGTCGGCAACCCGAACCCGGGTTTGCACCACATCATCTGTCGGCAGAATGATCTGCGATTTTACCCCAAACACCTGCGCCACATGAGCGGCAATTTCCGAGCGGCTTTGGCCCTGACGCAGGGCGTTGGTGCGATAGATATGCAGGCCAAAGTCCCGGTCGCCCAGCGTCATCCATGTGTCATTGCCCAACTCGTCCAGAACATCCAAAGCGCGATGCGCTTCATCCGCCACACCCCAACCTTGCGCCCGGTCAATCCGGCCCGCCAGCGAATAGGTCAGCGTATCAATGTCAGGCGACACCCAAAGCCCGTGAAACGCGGCATCATCGGCAATATTGCCGATCACCGACAGCTCCACATCATCCAGTGCGTCAAAACCTTCGGCCATTTTGGCCCCGCCCACGCCGCCCGCCAAAAGGGTAACCCGGGTCATCACGCATCCTCTTTCAGAAAGTCAGGCAGGTCGGTGCCTAAGAAATCCAACGGGGTGTGGCCGTCGCGCTCGACCAATGGCGCCTGCCGGGTCGGATCGTGCGAATTGAACACTTCCAATACGTCATAGGTGGTGGTGCGTTGCACCGGAATGCGGCCAGCGGCGCGGATGATCTGGACCATTTCAAAGGCTGTCACCTCTTGTCCGAAGTCAGAACCAGCCGCACGCGAGATGCTTTCATTCATCAATGTACCGCCAAAATCATTCACCCCGCTGCGTAGTAATTCTTGCGCCCGTGCAGGGCCAAGTTTGGTCCAGGAGGTTTGAATATTGTCGATGAACCCATGCAGCATGATGCGCGATACCGCATGCATCAAATCCACTTCGGCCGCGGTGGGTCCCGGGCGTACCTGGGTGGGATTGGCTAAGTATAACGGGCTGTCATAATGCACGAAACTAAGCGGCACCAATTCAGTAAAGCCACCGGTTTCCCTTTGGATATCGCGTAGAATGGCAATATGCGCCGCCCAATGCTTTGGACCGTCGATGTGGCCATACATGATTGTTGCGGTGGTCCTGACGCCGACCTGATGTGCGGCGCGGATGATCTCGACCCATTTGTCAGCACTCAACTTGTCTTTGGTCAGCTGTTTACGCACTTCGGTATCAAGGATTTCAGCCGCCGTGCCGGGGATGGACCCAAGGCCGCATTCCTTCAGGTCGGTGATGAAATCAACGTAAGACATTTTGGTCTTGGCCGCGCCGTACCATATTTCAAACGGTGAAAAGGCGTGGATGTGCATGTCCGGCAATTCGGCTTTGATCGCCAGCACGATGTCTCGATAATATGTACCGGGCATCTTGGGGTGGATGCCGCCCTGAATGCACACTTCGGTCGCGCCGCGCGCCTGCGCCTGTTGCGCACGGGTGACGATGGTCTCTAAGCTAAGCCATTCGGCCCCGGCGTCTTCGCGTCGTTTGGCAAAGCCGCAGAACCGACAGCCCATATAGCAGATGTTGGTGAAATTGATGTTGCGGTTGACGACAAACCCCACTTGGTCGCCGTTGACCTGTTGACGCAGGTGATCGGCCATGGCGGTTATCGCCGTGATATCAGCGCTTTCAGCGGCAAACAGGATCTCACCGTCCTGTTGGCTAACTTCCTGTCCGGCGGCAAACCTGTCGAGAATACGGGTAACTGGCGTGGAGTGAGGGATAACGTTCATGCCATGGTTTCCAGACATTGTTCTTGCGCCAAACCGTCCGGTCGTGACATGGCAGCAATCCTTGTGCGCAGGGACGGATCAAGAAACCTGTCCGAGCGTTGCAGATATCGGGGATAGATCGTCAGCCGTTCAACAAGATCACAGCCAGCGTTCCGGGTCGAAGCGGCCAAGGTCCGGATTTCCGGCCATTCGTGATCCGGGTTGATAAAGTCAATGGTCACCGGCGAAATGCCGCCCCAATCGTTCATCCCGGCATTGAGGTATTCGATGTGGCGCGCCGACAGGTTGGGCGGCGCTTGCAGGCTGATCTCTGGTTCCAACATGAGCCGCGCTAACGCCAGAGTGCGTAACATATCGTTCAGGTCCGGTTCCGGGTGGTTGGCCATAACGATGCCCGGCTTCTGCTGAAAATTCTGGATGATAACCTCTTGGATATGCCCATGGCGCAGGTGGGCGGCGTTGATCTCTGCAAGGCTTTCGATCCGTTCGGCCCAGGTTTCGCCAATGCCAATCAGCAGGCCGGTGGTAAACGGTACACCGCGTTCTCCGGCCCGTTCCAATGTGCGCAATCGTTGGGTCGGCACCTTGTCGGGACAGGCATGATGCGGCATGCCTTTGCGGGTCAATCGGCGCGATACAGTTTCCAGCATCATCCCCATCGAGGCCGAAACCGGGCGCAACATGTCAATCTCATCGCCGTTCAGCGTGCCGGCATTTACATGCGGCAACAAGGTGGTGTGCGTCAGAACCAATTCGCACATGGCGCGCAGATAGTGATTTGTGGACTCGTAACCAAGGTGGTCCAACGCTGCGCGCGCCTTGTCATATCGCAATTCCGGTCGCTCTCCGAGGCTGAAAAGCAGCTCCTTACATCCCTGCTCCTGACCTTTGCGCGCCGTGGCCAGCACCTGCGCGGGCGTCATGAAGTTAGCCTGCGGCGAATCCGGGTGTTCAACAAAGCTGCAATAGGTACAGGTGTCGCGGCACATATTGGTCAGTGGCACAAACACCTTGCGGGAATAGGTTATCACATCACCCCATTGCGCCCGACGCCGGGCCGTAGCCCGCTCCATCAGCGCGCGCAATGCGTCGCCATCCACCTTTTCAAAGGCCATCGCTTGAGAAAGGGTCATGCTCATGTGTTAAATTTGACCAATTGGTCAATATTTGTCAACAGAATTGATCAACTGTGCCTCTTGCCCCCTGATTTTCCTTAGCTCATAAATGACAAAAGACCTTGCCCCACCGGGCAAATATCGAAAGGACCGCCAAGCGATGAGTATTCAAGCCCCAATTCCGGCCCCGGAAACAAAGATTGTCGACAGCTATCGTATCGCTTGCGACGGTGGAGAGGGCGGCCACCCAAGGGTTTGGCTGCAAATCCCGAATGAACACGGCTGGGTCGAATGCCCCTATTGCGATTGCAAATTTGTGCACAAGGATCACGCTGAACAGGCC
>DAOUQK010000341.1 GCA_030625695.1 Paracoccaceae bacterium
GCCTTTCAATTCCTTGATAACGGCCGACGAGATGGCCGAGCCGTAGGTTTCGCGCGGGCGAAGCGAGCGTGAACTGGACCGCGATACCCGCCCCCCTGTAAAACGCCGCGCGGCGCTGAATTCGCGGATTGCGGTGGGTTGCTCTTCCGCTCCGACCTCGGCCACTTCTGCTTCTTTCGCGGCCTCTTGCGCACGCTTGTTCAGGATTTCATAAGCCGATGTGCGGTCCAGCACAGTGTCGTATTTGTCGCCCATGTCCGATGCCGCCATCACCGCTGCCCGCTCGGGTTTGGTGATCGGCCCCAATTGGGACGATGGTGGGCGAATTAATGTCCGTTCTACGATACCCGGAATACCCTTTTTCATCAGCATCGAGGTCACCGCCTCGCCCACACCAACCTCGCGGATCGCTTCCTCGGTCGAGAACCGTTCGTTTTCGCGGTAGGTTTCCGCCGCCAGCCGCAGGTTCTTGCGATCCCGCGCCGTGAACGCCCGCAAGGCGTGCTGGAACCGGTTGCCCAACTGGCCAAGGATGTCTTCGGGCACGTCGCCGGGGTTTTGGGTGACAAAATAGATGCCCACGCCTTTGGACCGGATCAGCCGTGCCACCTGTTCCACCTTGTCGACCAACGCCTTAGGCGCGTCATCAAACAGCAGATGCGCCTCGTCAAAGAAAAACACCAGCTTGGGTTTGTCCGGGTCGCCAACCTCGGGCAGTTCCTCAAACAATTCACTCAGCAACCATAGCAGGAAAGTGGCGTAAAGACCGGGCGCTGCCATCAGCTTATCCGCCGCCAGAATGTTGATCATGCCGCGCCCGTCCGGACCCGTGCGCATGATGTCGGACAACGCCAAGGCCGGTTCACCAAACAACCCTGCCCCGCCCTGGTTTTCCAATACCAGAAGGCTGCGCTGAATGGCGCCGATCGACGAGGTCGATACATTGCCATAACGCAGGCTTAAACGTTTGCGGTTCTCACCAATCCAGACCAGCATTGATTGCAGATCTTTGAGGTCGAGCAGTGGCATTGCCTCTTCGTCCGCCAGACGGAAAGCGATGTTCAGAATACCCTCTTGCGGCGCGCTCAACTCCAGCAGGTTGGCCAAAAGCAGCGGACCCATTTCGGTCACTGTCGTGCGAACCGGATGGCCCTGGACGCCGTATAAATCCCAGAACGTCACCGGAAAGGCGCGGTAGGCATAATCGTCAAAGCCAATCACTGTGGCGCGATCGGTAAAGGGTTTGTGCAGCTTGTGATCGGGTGATCCAGATTTGGCCAAGCCGGACAAATCACCTTTGACATCAGACAGGAACACCGGCACTCCGGCGCTGGAGAATTCCTCGGCCAATATCTGCAAGGTCACGGTTTTGCCGGTGCCCGTGGCACCCGCCACCAACCCATGCCGGTTGGCATACTTCAATGTCAGCCCCTGCAAGGTGGCGTACTCTTTACCACCACCACCGATAAAAACCTTGCCGTCCATGGCGCACCAGCCCCTCAATTCACCCTTATTCGCAGCCAGCATACAAAGTTAACCTTTGCCTGCGATAGTCATTCCAGCCCGGATGGAAGATTTATTTCGGATGATCGGGCTAACTTCCTCCCTGTCAGACTGGCCGTGCCTTCGGGTACGGCCTTTTTTCCTGAAAACCCGCGCATTTGCGGCAGCTATAGGAAAAGTCTCAGATATTTCAAGGTTTACGGTTGACCAAAGGGGGGACAATTCGCTAGGTAGACAGCTATAAAAAGTCGGCTGGTCCGACGGGGAGAACGAATAGAAGAAGAGGATCATCGCGATCCTCTTTTTTTATGTTTCACAAAATTGCAAAATTGCCGTGGGGTGGGCGAATATCTGCGCAAATGCACGTGTTTTTCGACCCTTTTGTTCTGACACCGGGGTTTTCCCGTGTTAGGAACGCGCAACACAGACCAGTTAGAAAAGAGATCAAGATCCATGTTCAGAACCCTGACATCGCTTTCCGTCCTCGCCCTAATGGCCACTATGACTGTCGGTACGCCCACATTCGCGCAAACCGACACCAGTGAGCCGTCAGCCGAAGCTGAGGCCGGATCTGGCGAAAGTCAGTTGGATATGGGGCAGCCGGTTTCGGACGGGCCTGCCCTGGGCGAGCGGTATTCCAAGGAAAAGCACGGCGATTGGGATATGGCCTGCATCAAGACCGAGGCCGAGGTTGATCCCTGCTCGATGTTGCAGATATTGAGAGACGACAAAGGCAATGCGGTGGCTGAAATGTCGTTGTTCCGACTGCAACCTGGCGGCCAGGCCGTGGCAGGTGCGACAATGATTGTACCATTGGAAACCTTGCTGACGGCGCGGCTGACAATCTCAATTGATGACGGTCCGGGCAAACAATATCAGTTTGCCTATTGCAACCCGATTGGCTGTTTTGCCAATATCGGCCTGACTCAGGCCGACGTTGACGGACTTAAACGCGGCAGCACGGCGACGGTTTCGATTGTCCCTGCCCCGGCCCCGGACGAGGTGATCAGACTGCCAATGTCGCTCAAAGGTTTTACGGCGGGTTATAATGTTGTGGATCTAATCGCCAACAGGTAGCGATCTAGAGCGTGTCGCGTTAAATCGAATTCATTTGAAACGCGGCACGCTCTAAATCCGGCGCAAGGCCAGCACTGCATTCAGCCCGCCAAAGGCAAACGCGTTGGACAGGACCACCGACACTTCCGCTTCGCGGGCCTCGTTCGGCACCACGTCCAGCGGGCATTCCGGGTCGGGTTCTTCGTAGCCAATTGTCGGTGCTATGACCCCGTCCTTTAGCGCCATGATACAGGCCAGCAGTTCCACCGCCCCTGTGCCGCCAATCAGATGCCCGTGCATCGACTTGGTGGAAGATATCATCAAGCGGTCTGCGTGCGCCCCAAACACATCCGCCACGGCGGCGCATTCGGTCTTGTCGTTGGCGGTCGTGCCAGTGCCGTGGGCGTTAATATAGCCCACGTCCTCAGGATTGACGCCAGCGTCTTTCATCGCCCCCGAAATGGCCCGCGCGGCCCCTTGTTTGGACGGCATGACAATGTCGGCGGCATCCGACGACATGGCAAACCCGGCCACTTCGCACAAGATTTCGGCCCTCCGCGCGCGCGCGTGATCATAGTCTTCGAACACAAACACCCCCGCCCCTTCGCCTTGCACCATGCCATTGCGCCCGAGTGAAAACGGGCGGCACGCATCGCGTGACATCACCCGCAACCCTTCCCAGGCTTTGACCCCGCCAAAACACAACATCGATTCCGACCCGCCGGTGACCATCACCGGCGCCATGCCGGACCTGACCATGGAAAACGCTTGCGCCATGGCGTGATTGGACGAAGCACAGGCGGTAGACACAGTAAACGTCGGCCCACGCAGGTTGTACTGCATGGACAGGTGAGAAGCGGCGGCGTTGTTCATCAGCTTGGGCACGACAAACGGATGCACCCGGTTTTTACCATCTTCATAGACCGAACGATAATTATCATCCCAGGTCGAAACCCCGCCCCCCGCCGTGCCCAGAACCACGCCGGAACGGGCGGCCAGATCGTCGGTAAACTCAACCCCGGCCTGTTCGATGGCCTCGCGCGCGGCAATCAGGGTGAATTGGGTGAACCGGTCATACAGCGACAATTGCTGGCGGTTGAACTGTTCTGCCGGTTCAAACCCGCGCACCTGCCCGCCAATGCGGATCGACAGCCGG
>DAOUQK010000309.1 GCA_030625695.1 Paracoccaceae bacterium
TGCCGCGCGGTTGAAAGCCAACGGCAAGCCCCACAAGCTCGTCATAATCGCTGTCGCTCGAAAACTCCTCATTCTCGCAAATGCAATCCTCAAAAGAAATTCAATATGGCAGAAAGAATGGGCTTAAACACAGTTGCTACGGAAATCCTGCGATGCTACAGACTGGGATCGGTGGCAACGCGCACCAATTGGGTCAGCGCGCTTAGACTTTCGATCTGCCGCCCGTCTGCATCGAAATTCGAGGGCGCAAGCCAGGATTGGAAGGCTACGCGCAACGCAGGCCATTCGGCGTCGATGGCGGCAAACCAGGCGGTATCGCGGTTGCGCCCTTTGACCACCATCATCTGGCGAAACACCCCTTCAAAACTAAGCCCGATACGTTGCCCAGCCGCACGGCTGGGACCATTCAAAGCGTTACATTTCCATTCATAGCGCCGATAACCCGCCTCAAATGCCCATTGCATCATCAGAAACATCGCCTCGGTCGCCGCACGGGTGCGCTGTAACGCCGGAGCATAGTTGATATTGCCAACCTCGATCGAACCCGACGCAGGGTTGATCCGCAAAAAGCTGGCCACGCCTTCAAATTCGCCCGTCTCGAGGTTCTTGATGGCGTAAAACAGGTGCCCCTTGTCGGCCACTGTATCGCGAATCCAGCGGTGGTACTGCGCCGCCGAATGGAACGGCCCGTACGGCATATAATCCCACAGCTCACCATGGCCAAGATAGGCGCGAAACAACAATGCTGCATGCGCCTCGGCCTCAAGCGGCTCTAACCACGCAAATTGACCTTTCAGGATTTCACCTGACGGTGCTGGTGGCGGGGACCAGTTTTCGACGCGGGGCCCGACAGGGCGATCTGGATTGAGTATTGTCATGGGTTGTATCTAGGCACACTGGAGCTAACGGGCAATACCCGGATCGACACCCATGTCCAGGCCCGGAAAAATTACCCGTTCCAGCACATCGCGGTTCAGTCCGGTCATCGCCCGCATCAACCAGGCCGCAGGTGCGCGCACGTCGCTGGTCGGCATCAGGTCACGCCGCTCAAACAGCGACGCTTCGTCCAGACCCGGCCAGCGTCCCAGCACCTGACCGCCGCGCACCGCGCCACCTGCCATTATCATCGCCCCCCCTGTGCCGTGGTCAGTACCCCCCGTGCCATTGACGCGCACAGTGCGGCCAAATTCGGTCATCGCCACGATTGAGGTTTTTTGCCAGACGTCGCTTCCAAGTCCTTGTTTCAGCGTCAAAATGACCTCGGCCAGGCCGGACAGTGCGCCTTTGATTGCCCGTTCCTGGCGATTGTGAGTGTCCCAGCCGTTGATCGAAAATGATGCCACCCTTGTGTCGCCCCGCAGTTGTTCGGCTGCAAATTCAGCGATTTTAATATGCGTCTGGCCGCGGGCTTTGCGCGGCACGGCCATTTTTCCGTCTGCGCCGTCTTCAGACAGGTTCAGCGCCTCGGAAAGGGCAGCGTGAAAGGCAGGGTCTTGTTCCATCACCAATTGCGCCAGCAATACCGCCTGCGGCGACATATCAAGATTGGAATCGGGCGACCAGTCGGACACCGCGGCGGACCCGGCCAGTACTTTTGAATCGCCGTGGCCAATTGCATATGCTGTGCGCCCTTCGACGCCGGGCAGGTTCTGTAACATCCGGTTAAGCCAGCCATCGCGCACGCCACTAAGATTGGGCGTGCCGGCCTCTAACAGGTCTTGCCCGTCGAAATGGCTGCGTTTGTGGCGATAAGGCGTAGCCACGGCGTGAGTGAACCCCAATTCACCTTGCTGCCACAGGGGAATCAGCGGTGCCAGCGCCCTGTGCATGGCGAAAAAACCGTCAAGATCATGTGCGCCTTTGGCCGGGTCACCCCCAGTCGCACCGCCCAGCTTACCGCGCAAACCGGCAAATTCCGGCGCGCCCCAGGGCTGGACCACGTCCAGCCCATCCATGCCACCGCGCAGGATAATCACCACAAGGCGAGAGTCCCAAGGTGCTGCGGCAAAGCTTAGAGGGGTCATCAAAGGGCTGGCGGCGGCGCAACACCCCAGCAAGGACGTGCGTGTCAGGAACGAACGGCGTGAGAAGGATAAAGTCATGTCTCAAATCTCCTATCGGCGCTGAAACGCGGGTGAAGCCAGAACAAGGCCAATGGCGTCAGATTTACTTTCGGCTGCCTGGGCCGCAAAATGCACCGGCTGAGTGGCATAAGACCCCAGCGTGGTGATGACAAACCGGCCCGGCTCGGGCAGTTGCGGTTGCAGTTTTTGCGGCACACTTAGCGCCCACCTCAGTCGCGCCGAAACGCCTTGCGGGGTGATCCATGCCTCATCATGTTCATTCCAGCCATCCGGTCCGCCCGGACGGCTCCAGGGTTGGCCCATCAGATCCAATGGTGCCAGCATCAGACGGTCCATCACCCGGTAGCCGATTTTGTCAAACCGCGTTTGACTCGGGGCCAATGCGCGCGCCGCCGAGGCGACGAAATCAAACGGTGGTTTTACGTTGCCCAGACGTGCATTCCAGCTTGCCGGATGTTCCAGCAATGCGCCCGAGACCGCCAGAAGGTTGCCGCCGGTGTCGTTAAATCGCGCCTCGATATGTTGTACCAGCCCCGGATCAGGATCGTCCGAAACAAAATGCACCGCCAGTTTACGGGCAATATGGTGCGCGGTTGCCGGGTGTACGGCCAGATCGCGCAAGGATTGCAACACCGGTTCCAACTTGGCCGGGTCGCCGCCATAGGTCCGCCCCAGGATGGTCTCGGGCCCCGGTTCAGCAAAGTCCGCGCGGAATTTGAACCTGGAGTCTGCCGTCAGGCTCATGCCCGTAAACAATTCGGCCAATTGGCGCACGTCGTGCTGAGAATAGGGGCCGCCGACGCCCAATGTATGCAGTTCCATCACTTCGCGGGCCAGGTTTTCGTTCAGGCCCTTCAAGCCCTTTGAACGCGCGACAACTTTGCTGTCGGGGCCGACCGATTTGACCTGATCCAGGAAATGCAGCATCAGGGGATGGGTTGTCGTGGCGATCAGCAGGTCGCCAAACTGACCGGTAATATTTGGGCGAATCGCCTCTTCTATATAAGCTGCGGGCGCGTTTTTCAGGTAGTTGGTTTTGCCAACTACGGTGAAATGGTCGCCCCAAAATGCCACGAGGCGTTCGAAAAACCCATGTTCGGTATTGACCCAGCGTTGCAGCCCCTGGGTGAAACGAATGGTGCCATCCTTGTTCGCAGCATCGCGCAGGTTCTTAAGTTTTGTGCGAAACTGCTTACGATTGATCTGTTTTTTGCGAGATTGCTGGCGCAACTTGCTGACGTCGCCAAGCCGGGCGCGAACCGGTCCGAAACCGTCGATCGGAAATTGTTGCGCCATTGCGTCAGGCTGGGTCAGCCCTTGCAACATTGCGATGGGATCAACCGGTGGGGCCACATTGGGGGACAGACCACAGCCAAAGCGGATTTCGGCCAGTTCGGGGGAGAATGACACGTCGGTAATCCCTGTTTCATTGGCAATAATATGGCCAGTATGGCAGGGGCCAACCCAATTATCACCGCCTCATTTGGTAATGGTACGTTAATCGGCGGAAAATCCGTCGAAATTGGTTTCTACCCAATGGTGCGGTTTAGGCGGGGATCATTCCCACTCAATCGTGCCCGGCGGTTTTGAGGTAATGTCATAGGTCACCCGATTGATGCCTTTGACTTCGTTAATGATGCGGGTCGCGGTCTCGCCCAGAAATTCGTGGGTGAACGGGTAATAATCTGCTGTCATGCCGTCGACCGAGTTTACCGCCCGCAAGGCACAGGCAAAATCATAGGTGCGCCCATCGCCCATCACACCGACGGTGCGCACGGGCAGGATGACAACAAACGCCTGCCAAATCTCATCGTACAGCCCGTGTTTGCGGATTTGGTCGATATAGACCGCGTCGGCCTGGCGCAGGATATCAAGTTTTGCACGGGTAATTTCGCCCGGACAGCGGATTGCCAATCCCGGCCCGGGGAACGGATGGCGGCCAATGAACGACGCAGGCAGACCAAGTTCCCGGCCAAGCGCGCGCACTTCGTCTTTGAACAATTCGCGCAGGGGTTCGACCAGTTTCAGGCCCATTTTCTCGGGCAGGCCACCGACGTTATGGTGCGATTTGATGGTCACGGACGGCCCGCCACTGAACGAGACACTTTCGATTACATCCGGGTACAATGTACCCTGAGCAAGGAATTCCGCACCTTCAATACCGTTTGCAACCTTTTGAAATACATCAATAAACAATTTACCAAT
>DAOUQK010000304.1 GCA_030625695.1 Paracoccaceae bacterium
ACCCAGTCTGATGTGGCGCTGGTCTTGCCGAATGTCGAAGAAGCCTGCGGCACCGGCATTGTCCCAACCTCTTCCACCACCATGACTCTGGCGCTGGGCGATGCACTTGCCATGGCGTTGATGGAACATCGCGCCTTTACGCCCGAGCATTTTCGCAATTTCCACCCCGGCGGCAAGCTGGGCGCACGCCTGTCCAAGGTCAGCGACCTGATGCACAAAGACAATGCTCTGCCGTTGGTGGGCGAAGCAACCCACATGGGTGACGCCCTGATTGAAATCAGCCAAAAAGGTTTTGGCGTGGTCGGTGTTACCAACCCGGACGGCACCCTTGCGGGTATCATCACCGACGGCGACCTGCGTCGCAAAATGGATGGGCTGCTGGACCTGAACGCCGCACAGGTCATGACCTCAAACCCCACAACCATAAGTCCCCATGTGCTGGCCGAAGAGGCCGTCGCCATCATGAACCAGCACAAAATCACCTGCCTGTTTGTGATCGACCCGGACGGGCCACAAAAACCCTTGGGCCTGTTGCACATCCACGACTGCCTGCGGGCCGGTCTAGGCTAAGGAGCGCGCGAGGTGGACCTTCGATCCCGCATGGTTGCCCTGTTCAAAGTGCTGCTGCCGTTGGCCGCACTGGCGATCCTGTCCACCCTGTTCATGTTATCACGCAGCATCAACCCCACCGCCACAATCCCCTTCGCCGAAAACGAAATGGCCGACCGGATGCGTGACCAACAGGTCACCGAGCCGTTCTTTTCCGGCACCACCCCCGAAGACGACGAGATCATCGTCAGCGCCAGCCTTGCCCGCCCCGGCGGTGATGGCACCCCCGCCGAAGCAACCAACCTTTCGGCCCGCCTGTCGATGGCCGACGGGGTCGAGATTACTTTGACCTCGGACACGGGCACTGTTGCCGTAAGCGAAAATATCGCGACGTTTAATGGTAATGTGGAAATCATGTCGAGTCAGGGCATATTGATTCAGACCGACACACTCCGAACAACCTTGAATTCCATTGCCGCCAGCACCCCAGGCACCGTGACTGGCACCACGCCATTCGGGGACTTCGTTGCGGGACGCATGCAACTAAACGAATTATCTGACGGCGGTCCTCTGCATATGGTTTTCAATGACGGGGTTAAGCTGATATACGATCCAAAAGCCCGGGAAAGATAATCTGTGTTGAACCTGCGATCCATTGCACTTGGCCTGATGCTGGCTTTCGCTTCCATCACTGTGTCTACAGGCGTTTTTGCCCAGAGCGCTAACGTAAATTTTGGCACGTTCAAGGCCGATCCGACCCTTCCGGTCGAAGTCACATCCGATTCTCTTGACGTCAATCAGGCCAGCGGTTCTGCTGAATTTCTTGGCAATGTTCTGATCGCTCAGGGTGAAATGCGCCTTACGGCCCAAAAGGTTCTGGTGGTCTACAATCAGGAAATCGGCGGCATTGACCGGCTTGAGGCCATTGGCGACGTGGTTCTGGTCAACGGCCCCGACGCAGCCGAAGCGGATTTGGCCGAATACACCATCGACAATGGCGTTATCGTCATGACTGGCAACGTGGCTTTGACACAAGGGCCCAATGTCCTGACGTCTGACAAGATGACCGTTAACCTGACCACTGGCACCGCCAATCTGGTGGGCCGGGTTAAAACCATCATCAACCCGGCCAAGAACTGATGGGTAAACCGGCCCTGACAGTCACCACCGGCACATCCGGCCTGCGTATTGAACACCTGCGCAAATCGTTCCGTAAAAAGTTGGTGATTCGCGATGTCACCATGACGCTGGACCGGGGCGAAGTTGTTGCCCTGCTTGGCCCCAACGGCTCTGGCAAAACCACCTGTTTCTATTCCATCGCCGGGCTGGTTTTTCCAGAGGCTGGCCGCGTAACCATTGACGGGCGCGACGTGACATCCTTGCCAATGTATCGCCGTGCCCGCCTGGGAATCGGTTATCTACCGCAGGAAATGTCGATATTCCGCGGGCTTAGCGTCGAAGACAATATCTCGGCCGTGCTTGATATCTCACAAAGTAACAGCCACAAACGCCGTGAACGGTTAGAGGAACTGCTGTCAGATTTCTCGATCGAACACCTGCGTCGTGCGCCGGCACTTGCCCTGTCCGGAGGCGAACGTCGCCGGGTTGAAATCGCCCGTTGCCTTGCCGCTGACCCCAAGTACCTGCTGTTGGATGAACCCTTTGCCGGGGTCGATCCGATATCGGTGGGCGATATCCGCCATCTGGTCGCCGACCTGAAGAAACGCGGCATTGGCGTCTTGATTACAGACCATAACGTGCGGGAAACGCTTGAGATCGTTGATCGTGCCTATATCCTGCATGACGGCCAGGTGCTGATGTCGGGCACCCCCGAAGAAGTGGTCGAAAACGAAAATGTCCGCCGGGTGTACCTGGGCGACAATTTCCGTATTTCTTAATATATTCATAAGATTACGAAAATATCACAAAAATATTTTTGCAAATTTGGGTGTCAGATCGTTGACTTTCCCCCCTTGTTTCGCCTCAAATGGGGTTATGGTAAACATGCAGTTTGACGTGGTTTCTGGTTTGGCCTTTTGCGGAAGGTACAAAACGGCACATTCAAACGCATTGCCTGTACAAATCATCCAAACCTGACACAACTGCCCGATCCGGGCCAGGAACGGCTGAATAATATTGAAGGAGATCACATGCGTTACAAAATCACCGGAAAACAAATCGACATCGGCGAATCCCTGCAGATCCACGTAAGGACCGAATTAGACGAGGTGGTCACAAAATTCGACCAACGCCCGACTGACGCAAACGTGATCTTTTCCCGAAGCGCGCATGAATTTGCCTGCGAAGCCACCATTCACATGTCGACCGGTCTGACCGCCCAGGCCAAGGCGTATAATACTGAAATCTATGCCGCTTTTGACAGTTGCCGCGATAAAATGGAAAAACAGTTGCGCCGCTATAAACGCCGTTTGAAAGATCATCACCGTGACCGTGCGGAACCTGTTGATTTCCTTGGCGCGTCCTCTTATATCCTCGCCTCAAACGAGAAGGCGGATGAGGCCGAGCCGGAAACGCTCCAACCTATCATCGTCGCCGAAATGGAAACGAAGGTTCAGACTTTGTCAGTAGGCGAGGCCGTAATGCAGATGGAACTGGCGCATGAAAATATGCTGGTCTTTCGCAATGAAGGCAACGGGGCGGTGAATGTTGTACACCGCCGGGACGATGGCAATATTGGCTGGATCGACCCGTAAATCGGGCTAAAAACGAGGCACTAAATAAATGGAGCTGACCGGTATCCTCAAACCTGAGGCCGTGAAGGTATTCTCAGCCGCTTCCAGCAAGAAGCGGCTGTTTCAGGAGATTGGCGAAGTGGCGAATGGCGTCTATCAGCTGAACCCTCAAACCACAGTCGAGGCGTTGCTGGAACGTGAAACCCTTGGCCCCACCGGCGTCGGCCACGGCGTCGCCCTGCCACATGCGCGCCTAAGCGGGATCGACAACGTAATCGGTATCTTCATGATGCTGGAAAAGCCAATCGACTTTGGCGCAGTGGACCGCCAGCCGGTCGATATTGCCTTTGCCTTGTTCGCGCCAGAAGACGCAGGTGTTGAGCACCTCAAGGCGTTGGCATTGGTGTCGCGTACCCTGCGCGAACCCAGCTTGTGTTCCAAGCTGCGCGCCAATCTGGATGCCACCACGCTTTATGCAATCCTGACCGAATCTCAGCCGCAAGCGGCCTAGATTATCGGTTCCCACGGGCCAAATCCGAACAACATATAATCACGCTGGTAAACTTTCTCGGCCAGCGCCTCTAACTCATCATCGTAAATGTCGCTCAAAGTGAACGGCGAATCCGGCAGTATTTTGCCCGGAGCAACCGGTGCCTCATGCCCCGCCATCCTGGCAATCAATGGCAACATTTCAGCTATTTCACCTTCACGCAGTACGTGATCGGGCAGCACAAAATCACCAAAACTCGACAAGTTTTGCGCCTGTGTCCCCCAGGCCGCATCCACCCGGACCGCCGTTTGCCCCGCCAGGTTCATCTGAACAAACTTTAAAAACCCGGCAAAACCCGCCCGGTGATCGGCCTTGGACCATGTTTTCTGCGACTCTCGACCCGGGATCGGCAGTTTGAATTTTTTTCGCAGAGTCTCGCGAATTTGCAGAAAACTGCCTTCGTCGGTGTTTAGAATCCGGTGACAAAACACCGAATGCGCTCGTGCCAAAGGATGCCTTAGCACCGTAAACGTCCGATGGCCCGGATGCTTGCGTTTCCATTGGCGCAACTGCTTTTGGTTCATCTTGCGCAACAAGTCCGGCGGCCCAACATTGTCCAGCGCCGCCATCCAATCCGTCACCTCGTCCTCAGGCCCGCCGCGCATCGGCAGGAACATCAGGGA
>DAOUQK010000218.1 GCA_030625695.1 Paracoccaceae bacterium
TCACCGTATTGTACAACGGCGAAGCGATGTTTTGGCCGTTTTGTACGACAACACCAACCCCGCCGTTATCACAATTCTGCCCTAGCCCTTTTTCAGAACCCGCGTGCCGAGCGTTTCGGCAATCTGCACCGCGTTCAAAGCCGCACCTTTGCGCAGGTTGTCCGAGACGCACCACAGGTTCAGACCATTGTCGATGGTGCTGTCCTGACGGATGCGGCTGATGAACGTCGCATAGTCGCCGACGCATTCTACCGGGGTCACGTAGCCGCCGTCTTCGCGTTTGTCGATCACCATGATGCCGGGGGCTTCGCGCAGGATGTCGCGGGCTTCGTCCTCGTCCAGAAACTCTTCGAACTCGATGTTCACGGCTTCGGAGTGACCGACAAAGACCGGGACGCGGACGCAGGTGGCCGTGACTTTGATTGACGGATCAATGATCTTTTTGGTTTCGGCGACCATTTTCCATTCTTCTTTGGTGGTGCCGTCTTCCATGAACACGTCGATATGCGGAATCACGTTGAACGCAATCTGCTTGGTGAATTGTTTCGGTGGCTTGTTATCGACCGGGTTATAGATCGCTTTGGTCTGATCCCACAGTTCGTCCATGCCGCCTTTGCCGGAGCCCGACACCGACTGATAAGTCGACACAACCACCCGTTTGATCCGCGCACGGTCATGCAACGGCTTCAGCGCCACAACCATCTGCGCGGTCGAGCAGTTGGGGTTGGCGATGATGTTTTTCTTGGAATAACCCACGATCGCCTCGGGGTTCACCTCAGGGACGATCAGTGGCACGTCCGGGTCATAGCGGTAAAGCGAGCTGTTATCGATCACCACACAACCCGCCGCCGCCGCACCGGGTGCATATTTCTTGGTTGCTTCGGAACCCACGGCAAACAGCGCGATGTCCCAGCCAGTGAAATCAAACGTATCCAGGTCTTTGGTTTTCAACGTCTTCTCGCCAAAGCTCACCTCGGTCCCCAGCGACCGGCGAGAGGCCACAACGGCCAGTTCATCAACCGGGAACTGACGTTCCTCAAGTATGTTCAGCATTTCGCGGCCCACATTGCCTGTGGCGCCGACGACGACGACGCGGTAACCCATGGTCTTCATCTCCTGATGGTATAGCCCGGCCTTGTGACCGGCAGCGGTCTCATATCGCCAATAGCGATATTGGGAAAGGGGTGTTTTAGTCCACAGAGTCGCGGCTGAACAGATAAATCAACGCGCCGATCAGCAAGGCGACGCCAAAGAAGCCGAATATCGCCATATAGGGCGCGCTGGGGTCGGCCCCGGAAAAACTGGTATGGATATGGCCCGAGGCGAATTGCATGATGCCGACCCCGCCGATGCTGAAGAGGTTCATTAGAGTGACCCCCCGCCCGACAAGATGAGGCGGGAAGAAACTGCGGCCATGTGCCATCATTACCGGGTAAGAGACGCCGAACAGGCCGATGGCGCAGATCAGGGTGATTGACACCATGACGTTGTGGTCTATTTGCAGGACCAGTGCGGCCATGGTCAGAACCCCGGCAAAGTTGACCGCAAGGACCACCCATTTGCGCGTTCTGAAAATACGGTCCATTGGCCCCAGAATCAGAGTTCCGGTTATCATGGCCATCCCCATGAACAGCGTGGCCTGACCAATCTGCGCTGTGCTTAGCCCAAAAACATCGCTGAGGTAGGGACCAATCCACAGCCCGCGCAACCCGCCCGCAGGGGTATAGTTGACAAACATTAGTGGCAGGATGGCCCACATCACCGGCATCTTCAGAAGATCGAGTACCGAGCCTTTGGTTTCGCCTTCAACCGTTTCAGGATCCCGCACGGTCAGATGAACGCCCAAGGCGACAGCCGCCGAAATCAGCGCCAGCCCGATCAATGATGCACGCCAGCCAATTGATTCTGCCGCCAGGGCCATCGGATAAGACGCCACCAGATTGCCAACCGAACCGACGCCAAGCATCAGCGCGGCCAAAGTGGCAAACTTGGCGGGCGGGTATTGGCGGGCAAAGATGTAATAAGAGGCCATCAGCACCGGAGAGCAGCCGATACCGATCAGCAGCATCGCCAGATTGATGTGCAACGCACTTGTGGCCACGCCAAACAGCAACGCCCCGCCGCCACCGCCGATCAGCAACAGAACCGAGGCCGTGCGGCGTGGGCCGATATGATCCAACGCCCAACCCACGGGTAATTGCATGACTGCGAAAGACAGGAACCAAAGGCTGGACGCAAAGGCAAGGTCTTCGGGGCCGGTGCCAAGATCGTTTTCCAGAACGGCGCTGAGCACCGCAAGGAAGGCACGAAAGAACTGGCTGAGGACATACGCCAGACACAGCAGGATCAGGCCAATTTGCACGGTTTTTCCTTTATAAGGGGTCGTGCGATGACTGACACGGAGATTTGAAAGGTACAAGGGATATTGAACTGCCCCGGGTGTACCGGAGAGTAAAACGTTCAAAGGATGAACCCTATGACACAGAGAAAACACCCCCCGACCCAGACGGCCGGGTTTCGCGCGCACGACGTTCGGCGTTTCAAATAGAACTGTGCCGGGTATGCGGGCGATAATGCGGCGTACCGGGCGATTGCACCCAAGATTGGCTGCTTGCCGGGCCGCCCGCGTGAACAAGGGATGCCGCGCAAGGTTGTCATCATCGTGGTCGCAAGAAAACTTGTCACGATCGCCAATGCCAGGTGTAAATCACGCCGGATATGGGACAGTCAGACAGTCTGAAAGAGACAGCTGCCAATCGATTGTGCAAAGCTCCTCTGTGGTGTAATCACGGGGTTTCATTTTTGTTCGGCGAGGGTTTCCAATGTTTCAGCTATATGGCGCGATCTGGCGCATTAGTGGACGTCGTCAGATTGTTCTCATCCTTCTGTCGGTTGCTATTGCCGCTCTGGCTGCTGCGCCGTTGAAATTTCAGCAACAAATTGTCAACCTTCTGACTGATGGGTCTTTTGCGGCGTCGCAACTTTTCCTGCTTGGGGGTGGAATGATGGGGGTGGTCCTGCTCAGCCTGGGCCTTAAATGGCTCATGGGCTACCGGTCACAGATATTAGGTGAAGATGTGATCCGTATCATTCGAAAAAGGTTGCTTTCGGGAGCCGCTGACGAAGAAAAATCGCGTGGTGATATTCTCACAGGAACTTTGTCGACCGCTATTTCGGCCGAAGCTGAGGAGCTTGGAAAATTCACTGGTAGTGCCTTCTCTGAACCTGTGATGCAGATCGGTACATTGGTCAGCGTGATCGGATTTGTTGCGTCAACCCAGCCGGGTCTTGGTCTTGTCGCATTTTTAATGATCGCACCTCAGATCGTTATTGTTCTATTTACACAAGGCAAAGTGAACGCGCTGTTGGCTGAGCGTGTGCGACTGTTGCGGCACGCGACAGATCAGATTACCGCCACTGAACTTCAAGCCGTCGTAAACTTGGTATTAGAGGATTTTGACGGTATATACGACGCTAGGCGAACTATGTTCAAATGGAAGCTATCCACCAAGTTCCTTTTAAGCGCCATCAACGGTGCAGGAACGGTTACCGTTTTTATGCTGGGCGGAGTTCTCGTATTGCAGGGTCAGACAGATGTTGGCACCGTTGTGGCCGCAACGATGGGACTGAGCAGACTACAGGGCCCAACCACGTTTCTGATTTCGTTCTATCGGCAGGTTAGTGCAAGCAGAGTTAAGTTTGAGTTGCTGCGCGGGCTGTCGTTGCACAAAAATTCAGACAGTAATTGATGCAGCCTGACTAGGGCCTGTGGACATTCATGATTCCCATTTGCATTGGTTTCTGATTCAAGCTTCCAAATTAGGGAAGAAAGTGTCTGCAAATATAGGGGCTATTCATATTGAACCGCTCGGGGTTTGCCGGAGGCTCCAACACCTGAGTAGGATGCGCATTATTGGAGCACCTCGGACGGTTGCCAAACTTGGTATCGGGTGCGGTTATTACACCCCTCCATGATAACCTTTCAGCTTAACGTTGAATCAGAAATGCCAACAAACGCGTTTGTTGGCATTTCTGAAACAGTGTCTCAGGGAAAAGTCGAAAGGCTTTGATTGAAATGATAACACTTGCCGGGATCGTGTTCGGTGTTTGTGTCTATCAGGAATATTTGGAGCTTGGGCGGTGTGGTGTGTGCATCATACGCTGGTCAATATTTCGACGGCCTGATTTACGCCATTCACCTTCCCCCTGCCCAACGCATTTGGGCCTGCATCTCGACGGCACAGCCCCTTACCGCCCGCAGCCTTGTCAGGGCGATCTCTGCCGACTCTCCCATGTCCACCAATATCCGCACAATCGCCATGCCAGAACGCCCGCACCCGCCCTTGCAATGCACCAATACCCGCCCGCCCGACGCCAGAACCTGTCGCGCCTGATCAGATGCATCCGACCAGATGTGCCAAGTTTCCGCTTTGGGAGCGCCGAAATCGGCCACCGGCAGGTGCAGCCATTCGCAGCCAATTGTTGCAAGATCGGCGGGCAAGTCCCTGGCCCCTGCCCTGTTCATCTCATCCTGCATTGTCATGCTTAGAACCAGATTTGGGGCCCAGCGGGCGATATGACGGAAATCTTTTGGGTACGCCCCAAAGCGACCTGGCAACGGTGATATGGCAATCTCTCCCTGGTCGGCTGAAATTGCTCTGATTGCAAAGCCCATTTATCGCAGGTCCCCTATGGCGCTGGACGCGCCTGCCTTGGCGACTTACTCTGTAACCAACCCCGAATCCAGCCGAGCAAACATGACAGACACATCCCCCCCCGCCTATCAGGTATTGGCCCGCAAATACCGACCCGAGACATTCGCCGATCTGATCGGTCAGGAAGCTATGGTGCGCACCCTGCGCAACGCCTTTGCCGCTGACAGGATTGCCCAGGCGTTCATCATGACCGGCATTCGTGGCACCGGCAAAACCACCACAGCGCGGATCATTGCCAAGGGGTTGAATTGCGTCGGCCTGGACGGATCGGGGGGGCCAACTACCGAACCCTGCGGGCAATGCGAACCGTGCCTGAGGATCAGTGAGGGGCGGTTCATCGACGTTCTGGAAATTGATGCGGCGTCATCCACTGGTGTTGATTCAATGCGTGAAATCAACCGGATGGCTGAGGGGCGGCCATCGACGGGGCGCTACAAGATATTCATCATCGACGAAGTGCACATGCTGAGTACGTCGGCCTTTAACGCGATGTTGAAGACGCTGGAAGAACCAAGGGAGCACACAAAGTTCATTCTGGCCACCACCGAAATCCGTAAAGTTCCGGTAACTGTCCTGTCGCGCTGTCAGCGCTTTGACCTGCGCCGGATCGAACCCGAGGATATGCTGGCCATGCTGGCCCGGATTGCCAGGCTTGAAGGTGCTGAGATTGCCGGTGATGCCCTGGCTTTGATTACCCGCGCCGCCGAAGGCTCGGCCCGGGACGCGCAATCTCTGCTGGATCAGGCGATCAGCCACGGAGCCGGGGAAACCAGTGCTGAACAAGTGCGCGCGATGCTGGGGCTGGCCGACCGGGGCCGGGTTCTGGACCTGATGGATATGATCCTGCGCGGCGATGCGGCAGCGGCCCTGAACGAGCTTGGCGCGCAATACGCAGCCGGTGCCGACCCTTTGGCGGTGCTGCGCGATCTGGCCGAAATCACCCATTGGGTGTCGGTGGTCAAGATCACCCCGGATGCGGCGGATGACCCGACCATATCACCGGATGAACGCACCCGTGGTAGCGAAATGGCTGCGGCATTGCCGATCCGGGTTCTGACCCGGATGTGGCAGATGTTGCTGAAGGCGCTGGAGGAAGTATCGGCAGCACCCAACGCCATGATGGCCGCCGAAATGGCGGTGATCCGACTGACCCATGTGGCCGACCTGCCCAGCCCCGAAGAATTGATCCGTAAGTTGCAATCTACACCCCCTCCGGGTGGCTCCCCGGGCGGGGGGGGGAGACCCGTGCAAAGTACACAAAGCACGGGCGCGCCTGCGGCGGGCGGAGGAGGGGCCTCGGCTTACGCCTCGGCCCCGGATGGACGCAATGGAGGTGGGCCAACTGCGGCGTTGGCGGTTGCCGTGAACGCAGGGTTGGACCGGTTTCCCAGCTTTGATCATGTGGTCGAACTGATCCGCACCAACCGCGATGTAAAATTGTTGGTAGAGGTTGAATCCGGCGTGCAACTTGTCAGCTATCAACCAGGCAGGATTGAGTTTTGCCCCAGTGATTTGGCACCAAAAGACTTGGCTCAGCGGCTTGGAACGAGGTTGCAAAGCTGGACCGGAAACCGCTGGGCCGTCAGTGTCGTCGCCGAAGGCGGTGCCGCGACGATTGCGCAAGTCCGGGATGCCGCCGAAAATGGGCTTAAAGCACAGGCTTTGGATCATCCGATGGTCAGGGCTGTTCTGGCGCAGTT
>DAOUQK010000118.1 GCA_030625695.1 Paracoccaceae bacterium
TGGTTGGGACATCCTGAGGGGTGGATTTGGCGCGGACACATTAAGGGGTGGCGGTGGCATGGACAAACTTTCGGGTGGTAACGGCAATGACAGACTGAGGGGGCAGGATGGCGACGACAAGCTGTGGGGCGGCGAAGGTGCCGATCTGTTTGTCTTTGCCAAAGGGGACGACAAGGACAATATCTTTGATTTTCAGGACAATACCGATGAGATCAGGATCATCGGCCATGGCAGCAAATCGGACATTCTGGCCAATGCCAGCAACGTTGCTGGCAATGTGGTGATTGATTTTGGCAATGGTGATCGCCTGACAATCCACAACACCAATGTGGCTGCGGTTTCGGATGATATCCTGACCTGACCCGCAAAACCCAGCCGACTCAGGAGCCGTTGGGTTACTGATCTTGCGTATCCCAACGTCGATGTCGCAAACATTCGACAATTCGTGTATGGTGCTGTCGAGGCCAATTCGGTGCCGATAATTTGGCCGATAATTTGCAGGAGTATCAGGGTATGACCAGCCAGGCAGACATTATCGAAGCCATGCAATTCACCTTCTTTCACCCGTTTGATCCGATCAACACCACCGGGTCCGGGCGCGAGACCATAACCTGGCAATTTGCCGGAACATCCGAGCCCGCCGATCTGCCGACCGATACAACCTATTCCGGATGGACCGCCTTTGAAGCCGCCGAAAAAGCTGCCTTTAAGGCGGTTCTGGCGCATATCGAGACATTTTTGAATGTGGATTTTGTCGAAGTCTCCAGCAGTTCCGATCCTGATCTGAATGTCGGCAAAGTGACATTTCCAGGCACAACTGCCGGGTATGGAGGGATAAATTATAACTTCAGTGGAACGACAATTCTGTCGTTGGACAGCTATGTGCTCTATGATAATTCGCTGGACCTGTCGCTGGATGCCTATACCAATCTGTTGCTGCATGAAATGGGCCACGCTCTTGGTTTGAAACACCCTTTCAGTAGCCCGACTTTGCCGGCCGGCGAAGACAGCAACAAATATACCGTGATGTCCTATACCGAGAACCCTGACAATGGCGAATTCAGCGATGCCATGATGCTGTATGATGTGCTTGCCTTGCAGGATATCTGGGGCGCCGCCGATTATCACACCGGTAACTCGCGCTATACCGGCTCGCGGACGGATACGGTTGATACTGTCTGGGACACTGGTGGTACTGATATATTCGATGCCGGGGCCAAGACCACGGATGTCACGCTGGACCTGCGTCAGGGCCATTTTTCGATGTTTGGCACCTATGATGATGTGGTCATCGCCTATGGCACCAAGATCGAGAACGCCAAAGGCGGGTCGGGTGATGATACCATCATCGGCAACACTCTGGCCAATGAGCTGAACGGCGGCACGGGCAATGATACACTCCGGGGCGGTGGCAAGGGTGATACGCTAAAGGGTGGGGCCGGCAGGGACATACTTGATGGTGGCAAGGGCAATGATACGCTGATCGGTGGCGGCAGAGGCGACACCTTGAAAGGCGGGTCCGGCAAGGACGCCCTGAGGGGCGACGCAGGCAACGACAAACTTAGAGGTGGCAACGGCGACGACACACTGAAAGGCCAGGCCGGCAATGACAAGCTGTGGGGCAATGGCGGTGCTGACCGGTTTGTGTTTGGCGACGGCGGCGGCAAGGATACGATCAAGGATTTCCAGAACAATGTGGATGAGATCAAGATCACCGGTCACGGCAGCAAATCCAGCATTCTTTCCAAAGCATCGAATGTGAGCGGCGACGTGGTGATTGACTTTGGTGGCGGCGACATCCTGACAATTCTGAATACAACTGTGGTCGAAATCACTGACGATATTCTGACCTGACGGCATTTTCACAGGCAATGGACAAGCGGGGGCATGTGACCTAAGTCAGTTAACATGAAAACATCCCCAAGTCGGCGATTTCTGAACCGGACCCAGCCCCCACATGTAATGACCCTGGTTTTGTTATCGGGGCTGTCGGTTCTGGGTATGAACCTGTTTCTGCCATCCCTGCCCAACATGGCGGTCTATTTTCAGACCGATTATGGAACTATGCAGCTTTCGGTGGCGCTTTTTCTGGTGGCCAGCGGCCTCATGCAGGTGCTGTTTGGGCCGATTGCTGACAAGGTCGGGCGCAGGCCGGTGATCCTTTGGGGCATGTTCCTGTTCCTGCTGGCCACTCTGGGCTGTATCTATGCCCCCACGGCCGAGATTTTTCTGGGGTTCCGCATGTGTCAGGCGATAATTGGCGTCGGCACCGTACTGAGCCGGGCCGCCGTGCGCGACATGTTTTCCCAGGACAAAGCCGCCAGTATGCTGGGCTATGTCACCATGGGCACCGCCGTGGTGCCGATGATCGGCCCGGGCATTGGCGGGCTGTTGGACGCGCAGTTCGGCTGGACCGCGAGTTTCTGGCTGTTGTTTGGTCTGGGCGCAATGGCATGGGTGCTGACCTGGGCAGATTTTGGCGAAACCGCGCAGAAAAGCGGCAAGACACTGGTGGGCCAGTTTCGCGAATACCCCGAATTGCTACGCTCGCCCCGGTTCTGGGGCTATACACTGTCGGTCAGTTTCGCATCGGGGGCATTTTTCGCCTATCTCGGCGGGGCGCCGTTTGTGGGCACGGTGATCTATGGCATGGAAGCAAGCGAATTGGGGTTCTATTTCGGTGCCCCTGCAGTTGGCTATTTCTTTGGCAACTTCCTATCGGGGCGGTTTTCCACGCGGATCGGCATTAACCGCATGGTTTTGTGGGGCTGCATGATCATCACCGGTGGCTTAAGCGTTTCAATCCTTATCATCTGGTTCGGAGCCGGATCGCAGAACCTGTTCTTTGGCTTCATGACAATGGTCGGCCTTGGCAACGGTTTGGCAATCCCCAACGGCACCGCCGGTGCCCTTTCGGTTCGTCCGCATCTGGCCGGAACCGCCGCCGGGTTAAGTGGCGCGATCATGCTGATCGGCGGGGCCGCCCTTAGCGGTTTGGCCGGGGTTCTGCTGACACCGGAAAATGGTGAAATAACCTTGCTGCTGATCATGATGCTGTCGGCCGCAGGGGGGATTGTGGCGATGATGGTGGTGGTTTGGCGCGACCGTCAGTTGTCGCAGAGTTAGGATTGGGGAGGTGCGCAAAATGCGCACCCTACAACGCGCCAAACCATGGGAACTGATGGCGATGGTGGCCTTGCATCGCCGGGTTTGCAAATATACCCTGGCCTAAACGCAAACCTGCAAACCCGAGGGCCCGACATGGCCATCCAGAAACTCTATGCCGGCGCCAAGCTGCGCGAAATCCGCACCCGTCTGGGGCTGACACAAAAGGATTTCGCCGCCAAGCTGGGGGTATCCCTGCCCTATCTCAACCAGATGGAGAACAATAACCGCCCCGTCAGCACCACCGTTGTTCTGGGGCTGGCGCAGGAATTCGGCGTTGACGTGACAGAGTTGAGCACCGGCGACGCCGAACGTCTGGTTTCGGACATGCGCGAAGCCCTGACCGATCCGGTGTTTGCCGATGCCATGCCGCCATTGGCCGACCTGCGCCTGACCGCCTCTAATGCCCCGGCTCTGGCACGGGCATTTCTGGAATTGCACCGCACGTACCGGCAGACCCACGAGCGCCTTGCCTCATTGGACGAAGCATTGGGGCGCGAAGACGCCGGCACGCAGGCCAGTCGGGCAAGCCGGTCAAGTCCCTGGGACGAGGTGCGCGATTTCTTTCACTATTGCGACAATTATATTGATGCGGTCGATCACGCGGCAGAAAATTTTGCCGATGCGGCGCGCACACAGGGGCAAAGCCTGCGCCAGCAAGCCGAACAGACCTTGCGACCACACGGGGTTACCTTGCAATTTTGCGACAGCGACACCTTGCGAAATTACAACAAGACAACGGGCGCATTAACCCTGTCCTCGCGCCCGCCCCGCGCCACGCAGGATTTTCAACTGCTGATGCAACTGGCGCTGATTACCCAAAACGATTTGATCGAGGCAACACTTGATCTGGCGCGGTTTCAGACCGGCACCGCCCGTGCCATCGCCAAAATCGGGCTGGCCAATTATTTCGCCGGGGCAGCGATGCTGCCCTATCGTCGTTTTCTGTCAGCCGCGCGCGAGGTGCGCCATGATCTGGAGCTTCTGGCAGACCGTTTTGGCGCATCTATTGAGCAGGTAGCGCACCGCCTATCCACCCTGCAACGCGCTGGTGCCAAGGGCATTCCGTTCTTTTTCGTGCGGGTGGATCAGGCGGGCACCATCACCAAACGCCATTCCTCGACCCGGCTGCAATTTGCCCGTTTCGGCGGGGCCTGCCCGCTGTGGAATGTGCACCGGGCGTTTGAAACGCCGGGGCGGTTTTTGCGCCAACTGGCCGAAACGCCGGACGGGGCGCGGTATTTTTGCCTTGCGCGCGATGTGTCAAAATCCGGTGGGTCGTTCAAGGCCCCGGTGCGCCGATATGCCATCGGGCTGGGCTGCGAGGTGAAACATGCGGATGCGGTGGTTTATGCCGATGATCTGATTGCCGGAAAGCAACAGGTGTTTGATCCGATTGGAATTTCCTGCCGGATTTGCGAGCGGGTAGACTGCCATCAACGCTCGGTGCCGCCGCTGGAACGCCGCCTGAAGATCGACCCGAATATTCGCGGCGTGTTGCCCTACGAGGTGGAAAACTGATGCGGCTCATTGCTGGGCTGGTTGGTCTGTTCGGGTTTGGTTTTCTGGGCCTGTCTGGGCCAACGGAACGAATGATGGTCTATCCGTTTGACCCGATGCAAGTCAGCCCGGCCAATGCGGGCGTGCCGCAAATGCGCGAGGTGTTGTTTGAAACCGGCGGGGAAACGCTTGTTCTTTGGGTGGTCAAACCCAAACTGGGCAAACCGACCATCCTGTATTTTCACGGCAACGCGGGAAACCTTGCCAACCGCGCGCAGCGCTTTCGTGCATTCATCGAACGGGGGTTTGGCGTGGTGGCGATGGCCTATCGCGGATCAAGCGGCAGCAGTGGCAAGCCTTCTCAAAAGGCAATTCTGGCGGACGCCATCAATGTTCATCTGAAACTGCCGGAATTGGCCGCAAACGGGCCGGTGATCTATTACGGAGAAAGCCTTGGCTCCGGTGTGGCCATCCTGACGGCCAACAGCAAGGCCGTTTCATGGACCCCTCCTGCCGCCATCGTGCTGGAATCCCCCTATACCTCAATCCCCGACGTGGGTCGCCGCGCCTACCCGAAACTGGCGGTTCTGGCTTGGGCGATGAAAAACCAATGGGCCACCGAGCATCATATCCAGCATGTTCATTATCCGCTGTTGATCCTGCACGGCGCGGGGGACGATCTGATCCCGATTGAAATGGGGCGCGCAGTGTTTGAACTGTCCCCCGCCACGGACAAGACATTTTATGCTGTCAAAGGGGCGGGGCATAATAATGTCTGGCAACCGGATGCACAGGCGGTGCTTTACCGCTTCCTCAATCGCATCTAGGGTTGGAGGCAACAGGGAGGACATCATGGAACTGAACGGAACACGCATCATTGCCGCTGACCGCGCAACGGTCTGGGCGCGGCTGAACGACGCCGAAACACTAAAGGCCTGCATCCCGGGCTGTCAGGAATTGACTGGCAGCCCCGAAGAGGGGTTTGACGCGGTGGTCAAACAAAAGGTCGGGCCGGTGAAAGCCACCTTCAAGGGGCGGGTTGAACTGTCGGATGTGGTTGAGGCTGTCAGTTACAAGATCAGTGGACAGGGCAAGGGCGGGGTCGCCGGGTTTGCCAAGGGGGGGGCGGTTGTGACGCTGGCGGATGTGGATGAAGGCACCGAGCTGACCTATGAAGTCGAGGCCAAGGTTGGTGGCAAAATCGCCCAGCTTGGCAATCGGCTGATCGCCGGATTTGCCCGCAAAATGGCCGACAGGTTTTTCGATAACTTTCAGGTGCAGGTTGAGGGGCCTGTCGAGGAAGAGGCCCCTACAAAAACCTGATATGATCTCATAGGGATTGCGCTGTGCTACGCACATCGCCCCAAGCGCTTTGCCCCTAGCGGGTCAAAGCGCTGCCTCCGGCGGGGATACTTATGAACAGAAGAAGCGGAAGAAGCGTTTTTGCTTCTCTTTCGTTCAAGTATCCCCCGAGCGGAGCGGAATCCGCCCGAAGGGCGCTCTTGCTATAAAGTGCGCCGTCAGGCGCTCCTTTTGGTTGCGGGGAATGTCCCTAGCTCAGTCTTTCGCCAGTATCATCGACCAGATTTCATCCTTCAGCGCCAGCCGCTGTTTGCGCATCTCGCCCATGTGCAGATCATCTGTTGGTTCCACATCGGTTTCGGCACGGTGCACGGCGCGGTTAACCTCGTGATATTCATCAAACAGCTTGGCAAAATGGGCGTCAGACTGTTTCATCTCGCTCATTTGCTCAACCCGGTCGGGGAATTCTTCGGCGAGTTCGTGCGGGGTGTGTGACATGTAGTTTCCTTTCATAGCCCTGTTTTCTGACTAAGAGGATAGAGCCACCTCAAACCACCCGCTTTGATCCTGATCAGTTTTCCCGCTTTGCGCGTCGGAATTCCGCAGGCGGCACCACTTTAGCCACCCACAGCCCGCGCCCCGCAACCGCTGCCGTCTTTTCAACCGCAATATAATCGCGCGAAAAGCTGGCGTAGAAAAAGACGATGCCACCCCGCACCAGCATTTGGGCCAAATCCTGCCCCTCCAGATAACAACGCGCCACCATACGCCCATACCTGTCGTAGGTCTGTTTCACGCAGTGCAAATTCTGCCCAGCAAGGATGCGCCGCACCTGATCGCGCGACCAGCGCCCGCAGGCCCAGTCACTGCCGTCCGGCATTTGGCAGCTCTGGCCCATTTCCGGCGCATCCACACCGAACAGCCGGATTTTTATGCCCGCCACGGTAAAAGTATCACCATCATACACATGGGCGCTGCCCCAAACATCGGCGTCAGGGGCAGGCACATCAACGCTGCGCATCACGGTATAAATACCGCCTGCCAAAATCAGGGTCAAAATAAGCCGGTTCATCTGCTATCGTTGTGCAGTTTTCCAGTCGGGATGCAACCAGACATCATCGTTAACGGCGGGCAACATGCCGCGCCCCAGAATGTGGTCCGCCGCCTTTTCTCCGGTCATGATCGAGGGCGCATTCAGGTTACCGTTGGTGATACGCGGAAAGATCGAACTGTCGGCAAGCCGCAGCCGATCCACCCCGATCACCCGGCATTCCGGATCAACCACCGCGCCCGCATCATCCGCTGCGCCCATCCGTGCCGTGCCGCAAGGATGGAAGGCGCTTTCGGCATGGTCGCGGATGAAATCATCCAGTTCGTCATCACTTTGCACATCCGCACCGGGCTGAATTTCGTGTTTTACGAAAGGCGCGAATGCTTCCTGCGCGAATATCTCGCGGGTCAGGCGGATGCAGGTGCGAAAATCTTGCCAGTCCTGTTCCCTCGACATATAGTTGAACAGGATTTTCGGCGCTTCTTTGGGGTCAGCGCTGGCCAGCGTCACAGCGCCGCGACTGGTGGATCGCATCGGGCCGACATGGGCCTGAAACCCGTGACCCTCGGCGGCGACCTTGCCGTCATAACGCACGGCAATGGGCAGGAAATGATACTGGATATCGGGGTAATCCACGCCTGCGCGGCTGCGGATAAAGGCGGCAGATTCAAACTGGTTGCTGGTGCCAAGCCCGGTTTTGCTAAACAGCCATTGCGCCCCGATCATTGCTTTGCTGACCAGATTCCAGTGCCGGTAAAGCGTAATCTTCTGACTGGCGGCCATCTGGATATACAGTTCCAGATGATCTTGCAGGTTTTGCCCCACGCCTGCGCGATCTGCCACCACATCAATGCCGTGCCCTGCCAGATGCGCGGCGGGGCCAATGCCCGACAGCATCAACAGCTTGGGCGAATTGATCGAAGAGGCCGCAATGATCACCTCGCGCCGCGCGCGGATCACTTCAACCTGCCCGCCGCGATCCACTTCAACGCCAGTAGCGCGCCCATCTTCAATCACCACACGCCGCGCCAGCGCGCGCACCAGCGTGCAATTGTCCCGCTTTAAGGCGGGCCGCAGATAGGCATTGGCCGCCGACCAGCGCCGCCCGCGCCAGACGGTTTGCTCCATCGGGCCAAAGCCCTCTTGTTGCGCGCCGTTATAATCGCCGGTGACCGGATAACCCGCCTGCGTACCGGCCTGAACAAAGGCCTTGAACAACGGATTGCGGCGTGGCCCGCGTGTGACATGCAGCGGGCCGTCATGGCCACGCCATGCGGCATCGCCGCCGTGACCGCCGGAGTGCCAATGTTCCATCCGTTTGAAATAGGGCAGCACATCGGCGTATCCCCACCCCTGCGCGCCCGCATCCCGCCAGTGATCAAAGTCGCGCGCATGGCCGCGCACATAGACCATGCCGTTGATGCTGCTTGAGCCACCAATCACCTTGCCACGCGGCACCACCAGACGCCGCCCGCCCAGATGTGGTTCGGGTTCGGATTTGAACCCCCAGTCATACATGCCCATATTCATCGGATAGGACAGGGCAGCGGGCATCTGGATAAACGGGCCAGCATCACTACCGCCATGTTCAATCACCAAAACCGAAGCCCCCGCGCCGCTAAGCCGATACGCCATCGCGCAGCCCGCACTGCCCGCCCCGATAATCACAAAATCCGCTTCCATCAATCAGCCCCCTTGGCGCGTAGTATTTCATAAGAAACCATGACGTGTTCCCGGAATGCCGGGCGCTGTGTCAGGCGCGCGTAATAGGCGTCGATCACCGAGCGCGGTTGGCGCGGGATGTCGATGTCGTAATAGCGAAACAGCACATGGCCGATGACAATATCCGCCAAGGTGAAATCCGCGCCTGCAACGTAAGGATTGCGGCCAAGCTGCGCTTCCAACTGGCCCAAAAGCCCATCAAACCATGCCAAAGCTGCCGTCAGGGTGGACATATCCCTGTCCTTGGCCGCTGTGCGCACACGGGCCCAGAAAATCGGCACGGTGAAATCGCGGGCAAAATTGACCTTGCCCCACTCGGCCCACATATCGACATGCGCCCGCGTGGCGGGGTCAGAGGGCCAAAACGCGCCGCCATCGCCATATTTTGATGCCAGATACCGCAGGATCGCACAGCTTTCCCAGATCAGCAGATCGCCGTCTTTGAGTGTTGGCACCAATCCGTGGGGGTTTATCCCCAGATATTCGGGGGTATCGTTGCCCCCAAAGTTCAGGCCATAATCCAGCCGCCGGTATTCCAGCCCCAGTTCGCCAATCCCCCACATCACCGCCTGCACGTTCGAGGATGTTGCGCGCCCGAATACTGTAATCATCTTGCCTCCAACAGCTTATCGGGCCTTACAGCCCTCTTGGCCGCCCCAGCGAAGAAAGTCCGCAAGGGCTTGATGAGCGCCCCCCTAAAACGGCGCATCGACCGGACCCATTGCCACGTAAACCGATTTTAGCTGGCTGTAGTGTTCAATCGCGGCCTTGGAATTTTCACGGCCCACCCCCGACATTTTCACCCCGCCAAACGGGGCCTCAACCGGGGCCAGATTGTAGGTGTTGATCCAGCAAGACCCGGCCTGCAGCGCCGCAACCACCCGATGCCCACGGGTCAGATCACTGGTGAATACGCCGCCCGACAACCCATATGCGGTATCGTTGGCGCGTGTGATCACTTCATCTTCATCGTCAAAATCCAGCACCGACATGACGGGGCCGAAAATTTCCTCGCGGGCAATCACCATATCGTCGGAAACATCCGCAAATACAGTTGGTTGCAGGTAGAACCCTTCGCGGTTCAGACGCGCGCCGCCGGTGACCAGCCGCGCGCCTTCCTCAACCCCTTTGTCGATATAGCGCGTAACAATGCCCAATTGCCCTTCCGATACCATCGG
>DAOUQK010000311.1 GCA_030625695.1 Paracoccaceae bacterium
GCGTCAGACGCTTTCTTCTTCCAGATGCAGCTTCATATCGATCAACACGGTTTGCAGCATCGAGGTTTCACGCAACAGCCGTTTGGCTTCGTTCACGGTGATGATTCCGTCCTCCATCGCCACCTGATATTCGCTCATCAGCATGGCAAACCGCTGACTTAGCGCGATGACATCAGTGTTGACCCCTCCGGTGCTGGGCGCGTTGGGGCGGCGTTCGTCGTAGGACAAGGTGATGTTCTTCAACTCGGCCAGCGCGCTGGTCACATGCGGATAAGTCGATATCTCTTCCAGACGGGCCACCGCATCAACCGGCATGAACCGGTCGCGATGTTCGACATGGTCGGAATAATACCGGCCCAAAGTGGCCTTGGATTTGCCCGTCGCCTGACAGGCCGCTTCGATCCCGACATCCTTTACCAGGGCTTCGGTGTGTTTCTTAAGATACCCGTTTATGTCGGTCATTCGTCGCTTTCCGGCACTTCCAGGGCCTACATTAGTCAGTAAGGGGAACGGCCCATATTTTTTCCCATTAATGCTTTCTACTGGAAATGTCATTAATACGCTATCCCTCAGGTTTAAGAGGGGGTTTTTAAAGAGTACCGGCGTTATTTTACGTCATTTCAGAACTGGGTCGGGGTTTGTTTTTGTTATTCCTGCGGTTATTTTGCTGCTCCCTCGTCTCATCGGCGCCGTCATCTGCGTCTGCACATATTCCATCCCCAAGGGCTGTTCCGTCCCGGATTTGTGCAGGTAACGATGGCGGCGCTATGAGTCCGTGCCGCCTTAATTGAGCTTGTCCAGACCGGCTGCAACGCCTAAACCCCTGCCATGGCAAAGCTTTTCTTCAACTACTCGACCATGAACGCCGGCAAATCCACGGTTTTGCTTCAGGCGTCTCACAATTACCGCGAACATGGCATGGATACCTATCTGTTGACGGCCCGGGTCGACGGGCGGGCCGGCAAGGGGCGAATCGCCTCGCGCATTGGTATCGGGTCCGAGGCCGACATGTTCGATGACGACAGTGACCTGTTTGCCATGATCAAGGCGCGTCTTGCGTCCGGGCCGATTGCCTGCGTCTTTGTCGACGAGGCGCAGTTCCTGCAACCTGCACAGGTCTGGCAACTGGCTTGTGTGGTTGATGATTTAAGCCTGCCAGTGCTGTGCTACGGGCTGCGGGTTGATTTTCGCGGTGAATTGTTTCCGGGGTCGGCGACGTTGTTGGCCATATCCGATGAAATGCGCGAGGTGCGCACGATTTGCCGCTGTGGGCGCAAGGCGACGATGGTGATTCGTCAGGATGATCAGGGGCAGGTGATCCATCAAGGCGCGCAGGTTCAGATCGGCGGCAACGAGACCTATGTGTCGCTGTGTCGCCGTCACTGGCGCGAAGCGATGGGCGAACGGGGCGGCTCAGAATAGGGCTTACTGCGTCGGCGGGATCAAGTTTGGCAAAGGTTCGGACGCGCCGTAAGCTGCCACATTGTCCAGCGCCATGTTGCCCATGGCAACCCGCACATCAAGGGCTGCGGTGCCCATATGTGGCAACAGGGTTACCTGCTGCATCTGGCGCAAGACCTCGGGCACATGTGGTTCAAATTCATACACATCCAACCCCGCCCCGGCGATTTCACCTGTCTGGAGCGCGGCAATCAAAGCCGCCTCGTCGATAATATCACCCCGGGCAATATTAACCAGATGCGCCGTCGGGCGCATCGCGGCCAGGACCTGTGCATCTATCATGTGATGGGTTTCAGGCCCGGCAGGAACGCAGACCACCAAGACATCGACCGACGCCGCCAGATCATTCAGATCACCCACCCGTTCAGCCGGATACTCCAGAGTCTTGGGCGACCGGCTGACATATCGTACCTTCATACCAAAGCCGAAATGACAGCGCCGCGCCACCGCCTGGCCGATCCGCCCCATGCCGACAATGCCAACCGTCTTGCCGCTGATATGCAGCCCCAGCATTTGGGTCGGATGCCAGCCGTGCCAACCACCTGCCCGCAAAAGCCGCTCACCCTCGCCCGCCCGGCGGGCCGACATCAGGATCAGCGTCATGCCGATATCGGCGGTCGCATCGGTGACAGCACCCGGTGTGTTGCTGACCTGAAGACCTGCGCGTTTGGCCGCATCAACGTCGATATGGTTATATCCGACGCCAAAATTGGCCAACAACCGGCAACGCGGATTGGCGACATTGGTAAACGCATCGGCGTCGAACACATCCCCCAAAGTCGGGATAACCGCATCAAATTCGGTTAACGCCCGGTGCTTTTCGTCCTTGCTCAGCGGGGTGTTGACGTCTCGTACCTCGGTGTCAAACGCCATCATTGCCCGGTCGACCACCGCCTGCGGCATGGGTCTGGTGATCAGTAGCCGCATCAGATCATCCGCCCGCCATTGGGAACAGATTGGTCCGGGGTGATCAGGACAATTTCGCCAGTGGCATCCGGTAGCCCCAACACCAGCACCTCTGACATGAACTTGCCAATCTGACGGGGCGGGAAATTGACCACCGCCATCACCTGTTTGCCGACCAGTTGCTCGGGCGTATAATGCGCGGTGATCTGCGCCGATGATTTCTTTTCGCCAATACCACCGTTGTCTGTGCCAAAGTCGATCCACAGCTTGATCGCCGGTTTGCGCGCCTCTGGGTACGGTTCGGCCCGCACCACCACGCCGGTGCGAATATCCACCTTGAGGAAATCATCAAAACTAATCTCAGCCACGTGATAACTCCTTTGATCGCTCGGTCGCGGCCGTAACAGCCCGGTTCAACAACCCCGGAAAGCCGGTATTTTCATCCATCAGAACCTCTAACGCCGCCTGTGTCGTGCCATTGGGACTGGTCACATTGACCCGCAACTGCCCCGGATCTTCTTCGGCGGCTTCGGCCAATGCGCCCGCCCCGGCAACGGTCGCCTTGGCCAATTGCATCGCCAATTCCGGTCCCAGCCCTTGCGCCTGTCCGGCAGCGGCCAGGGCCTCGATCAGATGGAACACATAGGCCGGACCAGAGCCGCTAACGCCAGTGACCGCATCCATCTGCGATTCGTCCTGCAATCGCACGGTCTGACCAACCGCAGACAACAGATTATCCGCCAGATCGACATCTGCCGCCGTTGCCATCTTGTTGCCGACAAGTGCTGTAATCCCCCGGCCAATCGCCGCAGGCGTGTTGGGCATCGCCCGAACAATCGGCGTATCAGGCCCAAGAATATCCTCGTATGTTGCAATCGACGTACCCGCCGCGACCGAGACAAACAACGTGCCCCCGCCGCCCATTGCCGCCAAAACCGGCAATGCCGCGCCCATCATCTGCGGCTTGACCGCCACCAGAACAATCGCCGGGCTTTCGGGCAGGGTTTCGTTCAGATGAACGCCTTGCGAGGTCACCCATTCAGACGGATAAGGGTCAATCACCCAGACCGAACCGGTGGGCAATCCACCCTGCAACCATCCGGCCAGCATCGCCGACCCCATCTTGCCGCAGCCCAAAAGCACAAGACCCCGGTCCGCCACCACATCCATGTTCATTAAAGCCCCCTGAATTTCTCAGGGAAATCCTTACGCGCGACCATACGCCTCTGCAATGGCCACTTGCATCGCGTCCTTGGGTGAACGCCCGCCCCAGACATGCAACTGAATCGCCGGGTAATACCGCTCGGCACTTGAAACGGCCGCATTGATCATCGTGTCAATCTGCTCGGGCGAGGCAACCTGTCCACCGGCCAGAACCAGCCCATAACGATAGACCATCAGCTTTTGATCGGCCCAATAGGTAAACGCCCCGGCCCAGCATTGGTCGTTCATCGCGTTGATCAACTCGTAAAGCCCAGGCAACGCACTTTCCGGCGGCTCCATTTCAAAGGTGCAGACCATGCGCAACGTTTCGTCATAGTCCGACCAGGCAAGGGTGATCGAATAGGTGCGCCACTGGCCTTCGACGGCCATGGCGATCTGATCATCGCCCAAACGGTCAAAATCCCAATCGTGATGGGATGCCACGTTTTCAACAATGTCTATCGGGTGAATGTCGTCTTCGAAGTACTGCTCTGACAGGGACATGATACCACCTCACTTTTCTCTAGCGGGGGGCAATGGTTAGCGCCCCAAGCGCTAGGTGCCTGTTCTATAGGCCGTCGTTAAACCGACGTACCATACCATATATGGTGGTCTGTAGCCGCCCATCTGGCAACCCCTATTCTTGGGGATAACTGCAATAAGTTGTGGATGAAGTG
>DAOUQK010000047.1 GCA_030625695.1 Paracoccaceae bacterium
TTCGAGAGTGGCCCTATAAGAAACGCGGTTTCTGACGTCTCTGGAAAGAAGCAACGACTCGGGTTCTGATGGCCCTGAGAAGGGCGACACCTCTTATTACCTGCGAAAGGATATGACATGGACGGCTCATTCAATGAAAACGACATCTCGGATGTGGTTGCGTCCGATAAGGCGCATGTCTGGCATCATCTGGTCCAGCATAAGCAGTTTGAAACCAACGATCCGCGTATCATCCTTGAAGGCAAAGGCATGCGGGTCTGGGATCAGAACGGTAAGGAATATCTTGATGCCGTGTCTGGTGGCGTGTGGACCGTCAACGTCGGCTATGGCCGCGAAAGCATTGCCAGGGCGGTTTATGACCAGTTGATGAAACTGTGTTATTTCTCGCAGTCGGCCGGGTCTGTTCCCGGGTCGCGTTATGCCCAGAAACTGATCGAAAAGATGCCCGGTATGAGCCGGGTTTATTACACCAATTCAGGGTCTGAGGCGAACGAGAAAGTGTTCAAGATGGTGCGCCAACTTTCTCATAAGAACCACGGCGGGCGTAAATACAAGATCCTGTACCGGGACCGCGATTACCACGGTGGCACCATTGGCACCATGTCGGCAGGCGGTCAGGACGAGCGGGTGATACAATACGAACCGCTGGCGCCGGGTTTTGTCCGCGTACCTCATTGCATGCACTACCGTGCGCATGAACAGGGCCTTGCGGGTCTGAGCGTTGAGGAATACGGGGTCCGCGCCGCGGACGCCATTGAAGAGGTGATCCTGCGCGAAGGGGCCGACACCATTGGCCTGCTGTGCCTTGAGCCAGTCACCGCCGGTGGCGGCGTCATTACCCCGCCGCCCGGTTATTGGGAGCGGGTGCAGGAGATTTGCACCAAGTATGACATCCTGCTGCATATTGACGAAGTGGTCTGCGGCGTGGGCCGTACCGGCACGTGGTTTGGGTATCAGCAATACGGCATCAAGCCGGATTTTGTGACGATGGCCAAAGGTGTTGCCTCGGGCTATGCGGCGATTGCGTTGTGTGTAACCACCGAAGCGGTGTTCAACATGTTCAAGGACGACGCCTCGGACCCGCTGAACTATTTCCGCGATATTTCCACCTTTGGCGGCTGCACGGCCGGCCCGGCGGCAGCGCTGGAGAATATGCGCATTATCGAAGACGAGAACCTGTTGGACAATTGCACCCAAATGGGCGCGCGGATGATGGGCAACCTTGAAGCGTTGATGGAAAAGCACAAAGTCATCGGCGACGTGCGTGGTAAGGGGCTGTTTCTTGGCGCAGAACTGGTCGCTGACCGGGGCACCAAGGAACCGGTCAGCGAAGCACAGATGGCGCAGGTGGCAGCGGATTGCGGTGCGCAAGGCGTGATCATCGGTATGTCCAACCGCTCAGTCCCCGGATTGAACAATGTGCTGTGCTTCTCACCTGCTTTGATCGCGACGACGGATGATATCGATCAGATCACAAATGCGGTTGACGGGGCATTGGGGCGGGTATTTGGGTAATCTTTGAACGTACGTGGGTTTCACCCACCCTACTGGTATTCGTAGGGTGGGTGAAACCCACGTACCGAAGCCTTGCATTCTGCCGGTGCGTTGCTCATCTATTTTACATGCATCAGTGGTATTTGAGTAAATTGAAACGGCTATTTGGGGAAATGGGCGCACTGAAGGTGTATTCGGTGCTTTATCACTGGATGTGGCTTTTTCTATCGGCAATAGCCTTCGTGGTATTGGCCGCTGCATTCTTTATCTATTACAAACCTGAACACCATGAACATGTGCGTTTTGAGTTGGCCGAAGTGCTTGGAATTGTGCCGTTACCCAGCGAAACCTCGTCACAAAAAGTCGTCATTGATATGCGTCTGCAAACCGGAGAACCGATGCGCCTGTATTCACTCTCATCAACGATACTTGGTATGATTGATACCGTTTGTGTGGAAGTGCGACGCTTCAAAAATTCAGGGGAGCCACGTTATCGGATTGCAACACTTCAAAAATGTGCCTCTTAACTACGCGAACGACAATTCAGCCCAACAAATAAACGAGGCGTAATGCTTGACCTTCTATCTAGACTATTCGGCCCGCATAAGGCGGTATCGATCTATGTTTTCCTACGCAGTAAGGGACTGATCCTGCTGACGCTTGCCGGGTTCGTTATGATCGTCAGCTCCCTGATGATCCTGACCGGCCCAAGCAAACACGAGCACGTTGCCTTTATGACCCTTCCTGTTGTTTCGGCGGTTTCAACGGGCAGCAACGCCAGTGCAGGTGTGATTGCCACTTTGCGCCTGCCGGATGGTGAAACCGTGGCCGTCACGTCAACCGAAAGTAATGTGGCCGCCCTTGTCACCGACACGGCCTGCGTCGAGAAACGCCGCTTTACCGACACCGGTGAAGCGCGTTATCGCCTTAAGCCCTTGCACAATTGCGACGGTAATTGACGGCCACGAAGGGCGCGTGTTTACACGCTCTGCAATTGATCGGGAATTCCATCCCTTTCGTGGCATCCAATACCCCTCCCTGATAACATGTCGTATATGACATGTTATCAGGGAGGGGTATCGAACTAAGGTCAGGGCCCATTAATCCTGCACCACTGGCGCAAGATTAATGGGCCCTGACCTTAGGTTGTACTGGCAAGAGTTTCGATAGGACGGTGCGCAAAATGCGTACCCTACGGCGTTAGACAATCTTCAGCCGGATATTATCAGACCCAGGGCCGTTCAACACTCGCCTTCGCCTCAAACCCATCAATCGCCGCAATCTTGTTCATCGTCTGACCGATATCGTCCAACCCTTCCAACAAGCAATGTTTCTTGAAGCTGTCCACTTCGAACGGGAACACTTCGCCGTCGGATGTGGTCACTGTCTGGGCCTCAAGATCAACGCTCATCCGGGCGTTTTCGCCTTTTTCGGCGTCTTTCAGCAGCACATCAACCACCTCTTTCGGCATGACAATCGGCAGGATACCGTTCTTGAAGCAATTGCTGAAAAAGATGTCGGCAAAACTGGTGGAAATCACACAGCGGATGCCAAAGTCCTTGATCGCCCACGGCGCGTGTTCGCGCGAGGAACCACAGCCGAAATTGTCGCCGGCCACCAGAACCTCGGTGTTGCGGTAGGCGGGTTTGTTCAGCACAAAGTCTGGCCGTTCGTTGCGGTCGTCGTCATAACGCATCTCGTCAAACAGGTTCACGCCAAGGCCCGACCGTTTGATCGTCTTGAGGAACAGTTTGGGGATGATCATATCAGTGTCGATATTGATCAGCGGCATGGGTGCCGCAACCCCGGTTATTTTGGTGAATTTGTCCATTTTAGTCTCCGAATAGGTGGGCTAGCGCCCGGCCCCGGTTGTCTATTGGTTAAGCTGATTCTTGGCTGTGCGCAGGAACAACGCCAGGAATAACAGCCCGGCACCGTTGAAAAGCAGTTCTATGCCCAGAAGGATGCCCAGAAGGCTTGGCGCGATCTCAAAGAAATTTGCAATAATGTAGCCCGCGAGAAGCACTGACAGGCCGCCAGAAAGCAACATTGGCCAGAAAAATTGTGTGGCGCGCATCTGAAAGGCGGTGATCAGGCGGGCGATGCCGCTGGCGGCAAAGACAATCGTGACCAAAGTGGCAAGGGATATAACGCCTTCCAAAGGTCGAAACATCAACGACGCACCAAGAAGTAGCATCAGCAGGCCCAGAACGAAGCCCAGCATTCTGGAAGACGTACTAGTCTCGCCAAAACCGGCGAATATCTGAATGCCTCCGGACACCGCAAACATGATCCCGGCCAGCATTGTGACGGTCACCGAAGCGGCCACCGGATTGGCCAGCACGACAAAGCCGAACACAATCGAAAGTATCCCAAGAACAAGCCATTTTACCCAAATTTTCATCTTAACTCTCCTAATTCATTTAATCTGACGTTACAGCATTTCTCGCACGTCTGTAAGCCGACCGGTTATTGCCGCCGCTGCCGCCATGATCGGGCTGACCAGATGGGTACGCCCGCCGCGCCCCTGCCGACCCTCAAAATTGCGGTTGGAGGTGGCGGCGCATCTTTCGCCCGGTTCCAACTGATCCGGGTTCATTGCCAGACACATGGAACAGCCTGCGAGACGCCATTCAAAGCCTGCGGCCAGAAAAATCTCGGCCAGCCCTTCTTCTTCTGCCTGGGCGCGGACCAAACCGGATCCGGGGACGATCATCGCCCGCATGCCTTCCTTGATCTTACGCCCCTTCAGAATACCCGCCGCCGCGCGCAGATCTTCGATCCGGCCATTGGTGCAGGAGCCGATGAAGACCGTGTCAATTTCGACTTCGGTCAAAGGCGTGCCGGGGGTCAGGTCCATATAGTCCAGTGCGCGTTCAACCGCCTCGACCTTGCCACCTTCAAAGTCGGAAGGGGCCGGAACATTGGCGGTGATTGGCAAAACATCCTCGGGCGAGGTGCCCCAGGTGACGACCGGGGCAATATCTTCGGCCTTGATGGTGATGACCTGATCCCAAGCGGCGTCATCGTCGGAATAAAGCGTTTTCCACCAGGTGAGTGCCGCCTCCCATTGGGCGCCTTTGGGGGCGTGCGGGCGGCCCATGACATAGTCGAACGTCTTTTGGTCCGGCGCGATTAGTCCGGCGCGTGCGCCGCCTTCGATCGCCATGTTGCAGACGGTCATGCGCCCTTCCATCGACAGATCGCGGATCGCTTCGCCGCAATATTCGATCACATAGCCGGTGCCGCCCGCCGTGCCGGTATGACCGATCACCGACAGGGTGATGTCCTTGGCGGTGACGCCCGGCAACAGTTTACCGGTGATCTCGACCTTCATGTTCTTCGATTTCTTCTGGATCAGGGTTTGCGTCGCCAGAACATGTTCCACCTCGGATGTGCCAATGCCGTGCGCCAAAGACCCAAACGCGCCGTGGGTGGCGGTGTGACTATCGCCACAAACCACGGTCATGCCCGGCAGGGTCCAGCCCTGTTCAGGCCCGACGATATGCACAATGCCCTGGCGGATATCGTCCACCGGATAGTAGTGAATGCCGAAATCACGGGCATTCTTGTCAAGTGCCTCGACCTGAATGCGGCTTTGTTCATTCTCGATGCCATTCACACGATCCGGCGTTGTTGGCACGTTATGGTCCGGCACAGCGATGGTCTTGTCGGGGCTACGCACCTTGCGGCCTGCCATGCGCAGACCTTCAAAGGCTTGTGGGCTGGTGACTTCGTGGACCAGGTGCCGGTCGATGTACAAAAGACAGGTGCCATCGGCGGTTTCATCAGCGACATGGGCATCCCATATCTTGTCATAAAGCGTTGTGGGGGACATGTGTCCTCTCCCGTATGTTGTAAGGTTTTAAGGGGGGCGAGTGCCGGGTTACAGGCAGGCCAGAACCGAACGGGCCGCACCAAAGAACCGTTCGCGCAAACGGGCGCGGTCAGCCAGGTTCGTCAATGAGTCGCGCAATTTGGTCATACCAGAGCAAATACAGAGACGAGCCGGTGCAATCAAGCATAGATGCAACAGCGACAAAAATGCGCATTGAGCCCGCCCCGGCCTTGGCATAAAGGGCACGAAGCCACTTGCACCACGCTTTGTTGCTAAGGTTTCATTGAAAAGTCACACATTGGTTGTTACCTTTAAACTACCCCAGCGCCGGGGTTAACGGCGCGTCAAACGGAGGACAGAACCCTGACATCCCCTGCAGAGGCGGTTGTGACCGCTGATGACACAGCCGGTCTGATGACCGCGCCTATAGAGCTAAACAGTGAAACGCTGTTGGCGCTTATCCTTTCTTCGCTTGATGACGATAAGGCCCTTGAGGTCGTGCAGATCAATCTGCGCGGCAAGACCGAGATTGGCGACTATATGGTTGTCGCCTCGGGTCGTTCAACGCGTCAGGTGTCGGCCATGGCCGAAAAGCTGGTGGATCGGGTCAAACATACATTTGGGTTCACGGCCAAGGTCGAAGGTAGGGATACCGGCGATTGGGTGCTGATTGATACCGGTGATGTGATTGTCCATATTTTCCGTCCCGAAGTGCGCGAGTTTTATCAGTTGGAAAAGATGTGGCAGCCGGGCGGCGATTCCTCCGACCCCAACTAAGCCCGTACCGACACGATGCGCGTTCATATCTGTGCGGTTGGCCGTATGCGTGCCGGACCCGAAAAAACCCTTGTTGATGATTATCTGACCCGGTTTGACCGGACTGGCCGGGTCCTTGGCCTTGGGCCGGTCAGGACGGTTGAGGTTGAAGACCGCAAGGGGGGCGGCCGGAGTGGAAGCATGGCGGCTGAGGCTGATTTGCTAAAGCGGGTTTTGCCCAAGGGGGCGTTGATTTGCACATTGGATGAACGCGGCAAGAAGCTGACATCGCCCGAGTTCGCCACCCGGATGGGCGATTGGCGCGACATGGGGCGGGGTGATCTGGCGTTTGTGATTGGCGGCGCGGACGGGATTGATCCGGCGTTGCGGCGGGACGCGGATTTCAGCCTGTCCTTTGGGGTCATGGTCTGGCCGCATATGTTGGTGCGGGTCATGCTGGCGGAACAATTGTACCGCGCGGCCACCATTCTGGCCGGGGGGCCGTATCACCGTCAGTGAGCTTGGATCATAGCTACTCCTCCAATCAGAGACTTATACCACCCTACAAGAATCTGACAGTTCAGTGATCAAACGGAACGGGCTCAGTTGAGCGAGAGGGTTTTTGTGTGGGTTGACCAGCCATCGACCAGACAACGTGACTGAATTTGCACCTGTTTGGTGCCAGCCGGAAGGGTCACGCCACCCAGAGAACGGGTAAAGGGCTGTTCGGCCTCATGCGGATGGGCCAGAATCCGCAGGCCCAGTTCATTCCCGTCCATATCCAGAACCCGCCAGCCATCGGCATAGTGTTCCCATCCCGAATCGGGATGCGACAGGGTGACGTCGAAACGCCAACGGTCCGAAGACTGGCTTGACGCCACTTTTTCGATAACCGGTTCATCGGCGATGACCGGGGTTGAGGCCAGGATCGAAAGCGCGGCGAGCGGGAGCAGCAACGCAAAAGTCAGATGTTTCATGTTCCGTTTATGACAGGTTGGCCGAAGATAGGGAATCACGTATTTGCGAGCGGGTCGCTTGCCATTTCGCTAGATTGGTAATATATTTTTACCAAAAGGAGGCCCACCATGGATATGCCAGTTCCAGACGCAACTGTTTTGGCCCGCAAATCGCAATTGGTTAAGCGTTTGCAGCAGGTTTTGCCGGGTGACGCAATCGTCAGTGATGAGATTGAGACGCGCGCTTATGAGTGCGATGCGCTGACGGCTTATAAATGTCCACCAATGTTGGCGGTCTTGCCATCTTCGACGCAGGAAGTGTCGGATATATTGCGTATCTGCTTTGAGATGGGCGTGCCGGTGGTGCCGCGCGGGTCGGGCACATCGCTGGCCGGGGGGGCATTGCCAACGGCAGATTGTGTGATTTTGGGTGTGGCGCGGATGAACCGCGTGCTGGAGACCGACTATGACAATCGGGTTATACGGGTTGAGGCGGGGCGCACCAATCTGAGCGTTAGTGGTGCTGTGGCGGAACGGGATTTCTTTTATGCGCCTGACCCTTCCAGCCAATTGGCGTGCGCCATTGCCGGCAATATCGCGATGAATTCGGGCGGGGCGCATTGTTTGAAATACGGGGTGACGACCAACAATCTTCTGGGGGTGACACTGGTGTTGATGGATGGGACCGTGACCGAGATTGGCGGCGGGTATCTGGATGCCGGCGGGCTTGACCTTCTTGGGTTGATTTGCGGCTCTGAGGGGCAGTTGGGCGTGGTGACCGAAGCGAGTTTGCGGATTTTACCCAAACCCGAGGGGGCGCGGCCGGTGTTGATCGGGTTTGACAACAATGAGGTGGCGGGGGCGTGTGTTAGCGACATTATCCGCGCCGGGGTGTTGCCGGTGGCGATAGAATTCATGGACCGCCCTTGCATTGAGGCGACCGAGGCGTTTGCCAAGGCCGGCTATCCGATGTGCGAGGCATTGTTGATTGTTGAGGTTGAGGGCAGTGAGGCGGAGATTGATGCTCAGCTAAAGGTGATCAAGGAGATTGCTGGCAGGCATAATCCGGTCGAGTTGAGGGAAGCCGCGGACGAGGATGAAGCGGCGCGGATATGGCTGGGGCGCAAGTCTGCGTTTGGGGCGATGGGTCAGATCAACGATTACATGTGTCTGGATGGGACCATTCCAATCACTGAACTGCCGTTTGTCCTGCGCCGGATAAGCGAGATGAGCCAGGAGTTTGGCCTGGACGTGGCGAATGTGTTTCATGCAGGAGACGGGAACATGCATCCGCTGATCCTGTTTGATGCCAACAAACCGGGCGATCTGGAGATCTGTGAGGCGTTTGGGGCGGAGATTCTGAAGCTGTGTGTTGAGGTCGGCGGATGTCTGACCGGAGAGCATGGGGTTGGTGTGGAAAAACGCGATTTGATGGTGTTTCAGTATTCAGAGGCTGATCTGGAGGTTCAGATGGGGATCAAGGATGTGTTTGATCCGGGCTGGTTGCTGAACCCGGCCAAGGTGTTTCCTTTGGCGGCGACTGAGGGGCGGCGGAGTTCGTGATAGTTTTGGCAAGAATGAGGGTCAGCCGCCATACGCAGGTTAAGGTGGGGGTCAGCCCCCATACGCAGGTTCAAATGGGGGCCAGCCCCCATACCCCCGGGATATTTGAGGACCAAAGATGATGAGACCAGAGAGTGAAGCCGAGTTGGCGGCTTGTGTGGCCGGGGCGACGGGGCCGTTGGCGGTTGTTGGTGGGGGGACGCGCGGAGTTTCTTTGTCGGGCGAGGCGCTTTGTACCGCTGAGTTGAGCGGGGTTGAGCTTTATGAGCCGGGGGCGCTGACGTTGGTGGTGAAGGCGGGGACGCCGGTGGCCGAGGTTGAAGCCGTTTTGGCAGAGCAGAACCAGAGATTGGCGTTTGAGCCGGTCGATTATCGCGGGATTGTTGGATCGGAAGGGGTGGCGACAATTGGCGGGGTCGTGGCTGGCAATATCTCGGGGCCGAGGCGGGTGCAGGTTGGGGCGTGCCGGGATTTTCTGCTGGGCGTTCGGTTTGTTGACGACAATGGTGCCGTGCTCAGGAACGGCGGGCGGGTGATGAAGAATGTCACCGGGTATGATCTGGTCAAGCTGATGGCGGGGTCCTGGGGTACTTTGGGGGTGCTGAGTGAAGTGGCGTTGAAGGTGTTGCCGCAGGCAGAGACACAAGCCACGGTCAAGATTCACGGGCTTGATACAGACAAGGCCGTTCAGGTCATGTCACGCGCACTTGGTTCGCCGTTTGAAGTAAGTGGGGCGGGTTATGATCCTGAAACGCAGGAGGTAATACTGCGGCTGGAAGGGTTTGAGGCGTCGGTTGCTTATCGCGCCGGACGGGTGCGGGAGATATTGCGGGACTTTGGCGAGGGTGTTGTGATGGATGCGGCGCAATCGGCGGGTGTTTGGGAGGAGCTGCGCGATGTAAAGGCGTTTCACGGATGCGAGGGCGATGTTTGGCGGTTGTCGGTGAAACCTTCGCAGGCGCCTGAGCTGGTGACGCGTTTAGAAGCGGATGCCTTCATGCTGGATTGGGGCGGCGGGCTGATCTGGGCGCTTGTACCGACGGGCACCGACCTGCGGGCACGCGCAGGGCAGTTTGAAGGGCACGCGACTTTGGTACGGGCAAGTGCCGCAACCAAAGCACGGTTGGGGATGTTCCAGATGATGTCGCCAGCTTTGGAAGCAATCAATGCCGGGCTGAGGGCACGGTTTGATCCGAAGGGGATTTTCAATCAAGGGCTGATGACGCCCATGATGAAGCCCGGGCACAAGGAGTAGCGGCATGGAGACGAAGTTCTCTGACGTGCAGATGCAGGACCCTGAAATTGCCCGCGCCAATGGCATCCTTAGGGCCTGTGTGCATTGCGGGTTTTGTACGGCGACCTGCCCGACCTATCAGGTTCTGGGCGATGAATTGGATAGCCCAAGAGGGCGGATTTACCTGATCAAAGATATGCTTGAGAATGATCGCGATCCGGATGCCCTTACAGTCAAACATATTGATCGTTGCCTGTCGTGTCTGGCGTGCATGACCACCTGCCCGTCGGGGGTGCATTACATGCATCTGGTTGATCACGCGCGCGCCTATATTGAACGACGGTACAAGCGGCCCCTCGGGGACCGGATGTTGCGCTGGATTTTGGCGCGTGTCCTGCCGAATCCGACAGTTTTTCGGGTGGCTTTGTTGGGCGCTAAAGTGGCCCGGCCTTTCAAGGGTCTGATCCCTGATGCACGGCTGAGGGCGATGTTGGAAATGACGCCTAAGCAGATCCCAGCGGTCAGCCGCAATGACGACCCTCAAAGCTTTGCCGCCACAACCCCGCCAAAGATGCGGGTGGCGTTGATGACGGGGTGCGCGCAAAAGGCGCTGAATACCGATATCAATGACGCCACGATCCGCCTGCTGACACGGCTGGGCTGCGAGGTGGTGGTGGCCAAAGGCGCGGGCTGTTGCGGGGCGTTGACGCATCATATGGGCAAAGGTGACGAAAGCCATGCCAGTGCTGCGCGTAATATCCGGGCTTGGGTGGGTGAGATGGATGGCGCGGGGCTGGATGCGATTGTCATCAACACCAGTGGTTGCGGCACGACCGTCAAGGACTATGGGCATATGTTTCAGGATGGCCCATTGGCCGGGGATGCGGCACGGGTTTCGGCCATCGCGATGGATGTGAGTGAAGTGGTAAAGCAGCTGGACCTGCCTATGGGCCAGGATACTGACCTGACTGTGGGGTACCACGCGGCCTGTTCGTTGCAACACGGGCAAAAGGTGGTCGGCGCGCCCAAGGCCCTGCTGAAACGCGCCGGGTTTCGAGTGGTGGAACCTGCGGACGCGCATTTGTGCTGTGGCTCGGCCGGGACATATAACCTGTTGCAGCCCGAGATTTCCAAGGAACTGAAGGCGCGCAAGGTACGCACGCTTGAGGCACGCGCGCCGGATGTGATCGCAGTCGGCAATATCGGCTGTATGATGCAGATTGGGTCAGGCACGGATATTCCGGTGGTTCACAGTGTTGAGCTGCTTGATTGGGCAACGGGTGGCCCAAAGCCCCCGGCCCTGATTGCCGCAGGGGTGGGTGGCAACCGCCCCTGATATTGCCTGCCAATCGCCGCATTTCCGCCTAACCACGCTTTTACACCAACCCTCGTGCAGTGAGGGAATTTCTGGTGCGTGGATTTATTTCAAGTTTGGTTTTAGTCGTCTGGGCGACAGCAGCCCTGGCCGGTGGGTCAGCATTGCAATCGCTTGATACCACCGACGAGGGCCGTAAATGGCAGGCGGTCGGGCGGATTGATATCAATGGCACCGGGTTTTGCACCGGGGCGCTGATTGCCCCCGATCTGGTGTTAACGGCGGCCCATTGCCTGTTTGACAAATCAACTGGCAAGCGAGTGGCCCCGGGGACGATCGAATTCCTGGCCGGGTGGCGCAATGGACGGGCGGCGGCTTACCGCGGCGTTCGCCGGGCCGTGGCGCATCCGGATTATGTTTATGCGCAGGAAGTATCATCAGATCGCGTGCGCAATGACATCGCCCTGCTAGAGCTTGAGCGCCCGATCCGCAACACAACCGTGAACCCGTTCCAGACCGAGCCGCATCCCAGAAAGGGCGACAAGATCGGGGTGGTGTCCTATGCGCATGACCGCGCTGAAGCACCTTCGTTGCAACAGGTTTGCGCTGTTCTGGCACGCCAGCAGGGGGTATTGGTGATGTCCTGTGACGTCGATTTCGGTTCATCCGGGGCACCAATATTTTCGTTTGCAAGTGGCACGCCCCGGATTGTTTCGGTGGTGTCCGCCAAGGCCGAAGTTGAAGGCGAGACCGTGGCTTTGGGCACCTCGCTTGACAAATCTCTGACCAGGCTCAGGGCGGAACTGGCCAGTGGTAAAGGCTTTGCCATGGCCGCAGCACCGGGTGTGACCCGGATTGTGGTTGGCACTGCGCGCAACAACACCGGGGCCAAGTTCGTCAAACCCTGACTTGAACTTTGCACGGATCATTCCCATTTCATTGCTATCGGGTCGCCAAATTGGGGTCCGATATTAACCCATGCCCGTCCGCTTTCGGAGGGCAGACATATCTATCGCTCAAGAATGAGGATACCACTATGCGTACATTTGATTTTGCACCGCTTCACCGTGCCACCGTCGGATTTGATCAGATCGCTGATCTGATGGACCGGGTCATGACCAACGACGTCAGCCAGTCCACCTATCCGCCTTACAACATCGAAAAAACCGCCGCTGATGCCTATCGCATCTCAATCGCTGTGGCTGGGTTTTCGGAAGGTGACCTTGGCGTTGAGGTCAAGGAGAACGCGCTTGTCGTCACCGCCCGCAAGGCCGAAGAAGAAGACGCGCGTACATATCTGCACCGTGGCATCGCCACCCGTGCGTTTGAACGCCGGTTTACCCTGGCCGATCACGTAAAGGTCAGTGGCGCGAGCCATGTGGACGGGATGCTGCATATCGACCTGCAACGCGAAATCCCCGAAGCGTTGAAACCGCGCCAGATCGAGATTGCCGGGACCAAAGCGCTGGAACAGGACGTGGTTGAAAGCAAAACCGTCAACTGATCCCGTAGGGTGGGTTTTACCCCACCGATGCGAAACGGGCGGGGCGGGTGGTGGGGTGGAACCCCACCCTACAGACAACCTCAGCCTTAAACCCAAATCAGCCCCGGTGATTTCACCGGGGCTGATTCATTCAGATATTCGGCTGCGGGTCAGCCATCATGCCCCGCATGACCGCCCGAAATCTCATCCGTTGCCTCATCCGAGAGTTCTTCGGGCAGGACCAGGTTCAGAACAATCGCGATCAAGGCCGCCGGCAAAAGCCCCGATGTCATCAGGATGCGCACGGTTTCCGGCAGGTATTTCACCGCATCCGGTTCCAGCTGAAGCCCCAAACCGATTGACATGGCAATCGCGAATATCACCATGTTGCGCCGGTTCCAGGCCACATCCGACAGCATCGAAATACCCGCCGCAACCACCATGCCGAACATCACAATCACCCCGCCGCCCAACACTTCGATGGGAATTGTGCGGATGATTGCGCCGACCTTGGGCACCAGCCCGGCCAGGATCAGAAAGATCGCACCGATGGTCACTACATGGCGACTCATCACGCCGGTCATGGCGATCAGCCCGACATTCTGGCTGAACGATGTATTGGGCAGACCGCCAAACAGACCGGCAATTGCCGTGCCGATGCCGTCGGCATAGGTCGCCCCGGCGATCTCTTTGTCGGTGGCTTCGCGCCCTGCCCCGCCTTTGGTGATGCCGCTGACATCGCCGACGGTTTCGATCGCCGACACAAAGGCCATCAGGCAAAAGCCAATTACTGCCGCCGTCGAAAACTCAAACCCGTATTTGAACGGATCGGGAAACGCGGAGGTGACCGTTTTGTTCCAACTTACAGCGATACCGGAACCACCGGCATGGCAGGTCTTGCCGAAGATTGCGTTTCTTGTAACCTCTGATGAAGGTGACATGAAAAGGGTCGGCTCCTGTAAAACACTTGCGCTGGTCATACATTTTCATTTATCGTTCAACAATATTATGCAAATTTGAAATCTATCATATGGAGAGAACGGAATGAAAACAGGAATGATTTTGGGAATTATCGGCGGTGTAATTGCTTTATTGATTGGAGCGGTTGGGTACAGTGCATCATCAGCCCTTGGCTCTTTGTCGTCAGGAGTGGGTTATGCTGAAGGGGAATCTTCGATGCAATTCTATAGCATCATGTCGATTGTTCTGCCGATTGCGGGTATTATTGGGGGCGGAATTGCTGGGAAAAACGCGCAAGCTAGCGCGGGTTTAATGGGAATTTCAGCGGCTGGAATACTCTGGGTATTTGGCTTGGGAATTATGTCTATTGTGCCCGCCGCCCTCTTGGGTATCGGCGCACTTCTCGTAATAACTGACACTGACAAGGGGCCCAATAATCAAAGTTAAATTTTGCTTATTGGAAACTGCTAATTATGCTAAAGAGAAAACAGTGCGCTCCCCTGAAGAGCGTGAAAGAAATGCGATTGGCTGTGTTAACTGTCTTGGTATCCGGCTTGTTGATCGTTGGAGGCTGCAAGGAAAGCCAAAGCACATTCGTTTCAAATTGCGTGGCCAACAGTGGATCAAAAGCGCAATGTTCTTGTGCTTATGACATAGCAATTGACGCCCTGACAGACGATCATTTTGAGCTTTACAGTGCAGACGTTGCCGGGGACAGGCAACGACTTAGTAAAGCCATGGCCACAATTGGTATGATTGGCGGGGCATTTGCTGCATCGCGGATATTGTGGGTGGAAACTAATGTGGAAACAGCATGCCGAGGCCTGTAGAAAAATTGTCCTCGGAAAATTGGGGGCAGAAACACCAAAGAAGTGTTGGAAACACTCATATTTGAATTGACTGCTTGCATAGAAACTTACTTGCCCATCCTTTTTAGGTGAACTCAATACTATCGTTGAACTTGGGGATAGTCGGCTTCACCCTGTGGGAAAGACTGTTGCTACAATAAATGCGAGAGGATGCTACTTCTGTATGTTGACGTCCGGTTTGGTTATTCTACTACATATGGCGTTTTAAACCAATGTTCTTCTATATTGTCACCCTCTCCGATCCGGTCGACGACAACGTATTGCCCCGAGTTCTGTCCCTGTGCGTTGATTGGTGCCAGCACCCCGTGCCAGACGCCGCGATGCAGGTTTATCGACTGGCCCTCTTGGGTGATGAACGCCCGCAGCCGCGTCGGCGTTCCATCTTCGTCCTCGGCGACGATCACCAGAAACGGAACCTTTGAGATCGGGATAAACGCCTGACTGCCTTCGGGGTGGCGTTCGACCATATCGACCACATGCGGGAACGCCCGTGCCTTGGCGTCGAACAGGCTGATCCCGGCGCGACCATCACCAAAGTCAAGCTGCGCGAGGTCG
>DAOUQK010000297.1 GCA_030625695.1 Paracoccaceae bacterium
GCGGTTCCCGAGCAACTTTACAAAACAGCCGAACGCGGCCTGAATATGCTGGCCTCATTCGGCGGCAATCCTAGGGCGCTGGACGTGCAGTTCAATTTTGCCGAAGGTTATATCGCTCTGGGCCCGCTCCCCATCGGTCCAGCGCCACGATTGATCATTCGCTGACGTAATTTTTTGGGACAAGATTTTTGGCAATTCGTCCAATGCACAACCTATGAGCGGCAAAGTAAAGTCTGTTGCAAATTCGTGTTCTGCCGGAAACGCCGACTCGTCAGTTCTAAGTTGTCTGCACCCCTCTGTGATAACATGTCATATATGACATGTTACCACAGAGGGGTATTAAGTAATGCCACCACGACCTAAGTGTGCCATACTAAAGACGCGCGTGCAGGACAGGACTTCACTTGTTGGAGCAGAAGGCCAAGAGAAGCTGCAATTGCTGCCTCGAAAACGCCTATTTACAATAAGGCCCGCTGCGATAGCTCGCCGTGTCCATATGGAAATGATCTCGGTGATAGCGGTCTGCTGACGGCCCCAAAACCGTTCCAAATGGTCCGCAGGCGGCCCTCCATATCTTGCGTAACGCGCGCCCCCCAGCCCCTTTTCCCCAGTCTTTCAGAACGGTCACTTCCTTGCCGCTACGCATGGTAAACGCTGAAATATCAATCGCTTTGCCGCGCCCATGTTCGGATATCCGCGCGCCCGGCCGGTTGTTTCGGGTGCGACAGGCATAATGCGCCGCCACTTTCAATTCGACCACCCCGCCACGTCCGCGAAAGGCCGGGATTACCCCCTTTTTGACCCAGCGATTCAAAGATTTGGCCGTGGTGCAATCCATCGTTGCCGGGCGGCTTAGCATCACCTCGGAAATCGAGGTGATCTGCACCGCATTTTCGACCCCGCAGCCGTTCAGCTTGCCCGGCACCTCGCCAATCTTTTTGCCCTGAATATCAATATCACCACACACCGATCCACGCCGCTTTTTACGCCGTCCGAACAGTGCCTCCTCGACCACGGACGGAGGTCGTGGAAAGGGCCGCGCCGAGACATCCGGGCCAAGGAATGCCGCCGTTTGAAGTCGCGCCTCGGATTGGCGTATCTGTTCGGAAACAGGCCGCGCAATTGGTCGGATGGTTGGTTGCATTGGTGGTAACCCCGCCAGAGCAAGGCGCCCGACAACTGTCGCTTCGGGGCGGGCTTTGGGCCGTACAGGGGTCACTTTGGGCGTGCTGCTTTGCACAACTGAATGGCGTGCCAACGGGCGCAGCGACTTCTCGGGTGCGCCCGCAGTCACTGGCACAGCCGTCAGCAGCACGGCGATCATCAAACCGCCGACCAGACGCGGCTTCACCCGCCCCCTCCACGGCCAAAATCGGGCGCATCGGTATCCTGCCCGGCCTCGACAATGCCACGCCGGATGGCGCGGGTGCGGGTGAAATAGTCGAACAGATGATCCCCGTCGCCGGTGCGGATGGCGCGTTGCAGCGAAAACAGTTCTTCGGTGAAGCGGCCTAAAATCTCAAGTGTCGCCTCTTTGTTGTTCATGAACACATCGCGCCACATGGTTGGATCACTGGCCGCGATTCGGGTGAAATCACGGAAGCCGGCGGCGGAAAACTGGATAACTTCATAGTCGGTCACCCGGCGCAAATCATCCGCCACGCCGACCATAGTATAAGCAATCAAATGTGGCGCGTGGCTGGTCACGGCACAGACAAGATCGTGATGCTCGGGTTCCATCACTTCGACCTTGGCACCCATACCAACCCACAGCGATTGCATTCGTTCAACCGCCGCGTCCTCACTGCCTTCAACTGGGACCAACAGGCACCAGCGATTGTCGAACAGTTCGGCAAAGCCTGAACGCGGCCCGCTGTGTTCTGTTCCGGCCATCGGATGGGCCGGGATGAAATGGACGCCTTGTGGGATATGCGGCCCCACTGCTTCGATTACCGCCTGTTTGACCGAACCGACATCGCTTACCGTCGCCCCCGGCTTCAGCACCGGCGCGATATCTGCCGCCACTTGCCCCATTGCCCCGACCGGCACGCAAAGGATCACCAGATCTGCCCCCCGGGCCGCGTCGGCGGCGGTGTCATAAACCTGGTCACACAGGCCAATTCCACGGGCAATTTCGCGGGTTTCAGCTGAGCGGGCAAACCCCGTTATCTCAGCCGCCAACCCGGCGCGCCGGATCGCGTGGCTGATCGACGAAGCGATCAGGCCCAGCCCGATCAACGCCACCTTCGGGTAAATTACCTTGCTCATGCCGTTTCCTGTCCTGCCGCCTTGAACGCTGCAACCGCCGCCGCCACCCGGCGGCATGCGGCCTCGTCTCCGACCGTGATCCTAAGTGCATTGGGCAGCTTATAGCCAACAACGCGGCGCACGATAAGCCCCTGTGATTGCAGATAGTCATCGCAGGCTTCGGTCTCGGCCTGATCCGCAAACCGGGCCAATATGAAATTGGCGCAGGATGTGTCCGACGGAACACCAGACGCCGCCAAAGCATCGGCCAGCCAGCCGCGCCACTTTGTGTTTTCGGCCCGGCAATGATGCACATAGTCCGCGTCCAGAATCGCCGCCTCTGCCGTCGCCAAAGCGGCCCCCGAAACATTGAAAGGTCCGCGTATCCGATTCAGCACGTCAATGATCGCGCGTGGACCATAGCCCCAACCAACCCGAATTCCACCAAGCCCATACAGCTTGGAAAATGTACGCGTCATCACCACATTATCGCGTGCCTCAAGCAGGGCGGCACCGCCATCAAACCCTTCGACAAACTCGGCATACGCGCCGTCCAGCACCAACAGCACCTGTGGCGGCAGTCCGGCGGCCAGGCGGGCAACCTCGCCCTCGCCAATCATTGTGCCGGTTGGGTTGTTGGGGTTGGCGATGAACACCAATCTCGTGCGTTCAGTACAAGCCGCCAAAATCGCATCAATATCCGTCACCCGGTCCCTCTCGGGCACCTCAACCGGCGTTGCACCGGCGGCCAACGCCGAGATGCGGTACATGGCAAACCCGTGTTCCGTATGGATCACCTCATCGCCCGGACCGGCATAGGCCTGACACAGAAACGCAATGACTTCATCGCTGCCGGCCCCGCAGATAATCTGGTCGGCGTCCAGCCCGTGCACCCGGGCAATTGCGTCGCGCAATGAGCGGTGATCGGTTGACGGATAGCGATGCATGTCCGGGGCCGCCCTGCGCATCGCTTCGACCGCCGCTTTACTTGGCCCCAACGGGTTCTCGTTCGACGAGAGTTTTATCACGTTGTCAGCCCCCGCAAGCGAGGCTTTGCCGCCCACGTAAGGCGTGATCTGCATGATCCCCGGTTGTGGTCTGATCTGACTGGTCATGAACCTGCTCATCAATTATCCCGGCCCGTTCTAACGGTGCTGTGTGGTGTTTGCCAGTTCGATTGTGTGAAGCTGCCCTAAGTCAAAGCCGAAATGCTTTGATCATAGAAAAACAGCGTCACTTCAACGGTGGGTTTTTGACAATGCATGGGTCAGATCGCGCAACAGGTCGGCATAGGGGCGCTGCGCGGTTTCGCGGGCCCGCGCGATCAGGACATAGTCCCAGCCGGGGGTGCCATTGGTTGGCAGGATTTCCTGCGCGATGGCCCGCAGGCGGCGTTTGGCGCGATTGCGTGCAACTGCGTTGCCAACCTTTTTTGAGGCGGTAAAGCCGATGCGGATCAGCGGGGCAGGGGGCTCGGAGGGGCCACGTTTACGCGCCTGCAACAGGAACGCAGGCATGGATTGGCGACGGGCCCGGGCCGCGGCCAGGAAATCCGGGCGAATGCGCAGGGTTTCAACAGGGCACGAAGAAACCGCCAAGGGGCTGATCCCGGTGATAGCAGTGCCATCTTCGGGGTCCTCCGGCGGTGTCATGTTGGTCCGTTCTTTGGCAGATCGCTGAGGCGTTTACGCGCTCAGCGACTTGCGGCCACGCGCGCGGCGGGTATTAAGGATCTTGCGCCCAGCTTTGGTGGCCATACGCGAGCGGAAACCGTGGCGGCGTTTGCGGACCAGGTTTGAAGGTTGAAAGGTGCGTTTCATCGCGCCGTCTCCTAGGTGTATATGCGGTTGGGCAGGGTGGACCCCGGCCCTAAGTTATGTTCGAAGCCCGTCCTCTAAAGCGGCTGGGCGGGTAAGTCAAACCCTGTGGCGGTGGAAAGACCCGGGAATTGCAACATTTTGCGGTGTTGGGGCCGGATAATGTTTCAAGGCGTGTACGCAGGGCGGTGATGTCTCACGATTCGGGCGATTTGGATCAATGCGCTGTGATCACCCTGTTGCATTGCTCGTCCCGGGGTCAGATTAGGCATAGACCCCGATAAGAAACCTGTTGGATCAAGCATATGACTGAACTCAAAGAGACACCCAAAAGTGGGCCTGCCCGGATCATTCCCATCCTTGTCATCGTGATTGTGGCAATTATCGGTGTGTTTGTCTTGGGCGATTATCTGA
>DAOUQK010000326.1 GCA_030625695.1 Paracoccaceae bacterium
TGGATTTTCAGCGGCACCCATGGGGCGACATACCCCGGTAACCCGGCGGCTGCGCTGGCAATCGCTTGGTTGCAAAATCCCAAATCGCCTTGCTCCTGACCGCTGCACCGCAGCGCCCATGCCGCGATGGCTGCAAGAGCATTTGCGCCCTCCAACCCCTGCGGCAAGGCTATGTCATGGCAGACCCAATCGGCGGGTTTACCTTCGCTTTGCGTCGCCAATGGCAGGTCCACAGGGTTCAGGTTCTGCAAGGCTTCGCGCCAATGCGCCTCGCCTTTTGCCATGCGTTTGACACCCGTGTTCAATTGTTCGGCCTGTGCTACGTCCAGCCCGCTCAGAACCTGTCCGACGTCGGTCAGCGCTGTCGGATCAACAAGACCCCCGTCAGTGGTGCTCAACCCGGACAAAAACAGGTGCCCGTCGCCCGTTGCAACAGTGATCGATCCCGCATCGCGCGCCAAAACCGTCCCCGGCGCAGCCTCGTCAGACCCGGCAACGGCCTCAGCCTTGCCGACCAACACAACACGACCCGCAACCTCAATTTTCGCGCAAAGCAACGGGTTGCGGTAATCGCCAAAATCCAACGCCCGAACCAATCCGGCAAGATCAACCGCCGAGCGGGTGAAATCCAACCGGCCTGCGGCCTCAGGACGGTCCAGACGGGCAAAATAACTGCGGCTGGACATGTCCTGGGCCATGCGCTTGGGCGCGCCTGCCTCAAGCTGCGTCACCACCGAGGTAAAACTGTCCATCGCCGCCGCGTAACACTTGGAATTCAACGAATAGGCGGTCTCGTCCCCGGACACATCAAACATCTCCTGCTTGACGATATCGCCGGTATCCACACCCGATTCCAGCATATGCCAGGTCACGCCATAACGTGTTTCGCCATTGATCAACGCCCAAACCGGCGCGTTCAGACCGGCATAACGCGGCAACGGCCCGTCATGAAAGTTTAGCGCGCCGCGTGCGGGCAGGGCCAAAACACTATCGGGGATCAGATCAAGATTGGCGATGCTGAAGAGCCAGTCAAAGTCCCCCCCTTCGAACCGACCCTCCAGCGCCGCGATATTCTTGACCACCGGCAGGCTTTTGGCCGCCGCCCAGTCCAGAATACCTCGGTCTTGTGACACAACTGCACGAATGGTGTGGCCACGCTCAAGCAACGCATCGCCACATCCAACCAATAGGGATTCATTGCCGATCAGAAGGCAGGAAAATAGGGTCATCGTTGGTCCTCCGCAATGGTTTGGGGTATGATTAATTCGGGCCGTTCCGGTTGATCTTTGTGCCACAACGACTGCCAGAACGCAGCTATGGAATGGCCTACAAGATCGCGTAAAAACTTCGGTGGATCGCCTTGCGGCTTGTTCGGAGACAGACGGCGCAGCCGCCAGATCAGACCACCAAGTACGCGGGCAAATGTCGCCTTGGCTGCGTAAAATCCGCCGTGGATTTTGGTATAGTAATACAGGCGGGAATCGAACCAGTATTGCGGCGTGCGCCGCCAGGTTTTCATACCGGTCGAGGCCGAGCCGATATGCACAACCTCACTCGAGGGCACATAGTGCGTGCGCCATCCGGCCTGTGCGGCGCGGTGGCAAAGCTCGGTCTCTTCAAAGTAAAGAAAAAACGTCTCGTCGAACAAACCAATCTCATCCAGCATCCGGCGGCGCAGCATCATGCTGGCCCCGGCCACCCAATCGACCTGGGTGGTCGCTTTTGGCATTGGCAGCGGGATAACCGCGTCGTTCAGCATCCGGGTGATAAACCCGGTCCTTGCGGCGCCTTCGAACTCTCCGGCTGCTGTGGGAAAGCGAAAAGCGGTCTGGTGTGGTTGATCGTCAACACCGCGCACATGGCTCCCGGCAATGCCGGCGCCGGGGAAATTGACCATGAAATCCCGCAACCGGGCAATGGCCCCGGGTTGGGTAAAGGCATCCGCGTTCAGCAGGAAATAGAAATCGGGCCGCTCGCCAGTCGATAGCTCCGCGTTCATGCCCACGTTATTACCAGCCCCAAAGCCGCCGTTGTGACCGGATTGGATCAAACGGACCCGACCCTGTTTGTTCCAGTCCGGGTCATCAACGGCCCTAGCCATCGTCGCAAAACTGTCATCCTGAGAATCGTTATCGACGATGACAATCTCGCCCCTGACGCCCTGCATTTCACGCATCGCAGCGACCGCGGATTTCAACGTCAGTTCCGGTGTGCGATAGTTCAGGATGACGGTCAGGATCGTTGGGTCGATGATGTTCATATGTTCACTCCGGGTCATTCTGCTGCCGTTCCCAGCCATTTGGCCGTCTCGGGGTCAATTGGTGCGGGTTGATCGACCTGTTCACTGTGTTCGATGATCTCTTTCAGGTGTTCGGCCAACACTGCTACATTGGGCACCAGCACCATGTTGTAATGGTCACCCGCGACCTCAATCACCTCGGTTTCTGGTGCCGATTGGGTCCAGTTGTTGTCGTCAAAGACATACTCGCGCTCACTGCTGACCCATTGGCCATTTGACACTTTCCAATGGCGATCCAAAGGTGGACGGAACAGGGTCAGCGGCCCGTTCCAGGGTTTCGTATCATAGGTGGCCAGTGCCGCGCGAAAGGCGGTCTCGATCTTATGCGTGTTGAAATCCGCGCCCGAGTTGCTGTCGCCCGTGACCGGTTTACGCCGCTCAAGTTCCCATTTCAGACGGGCTGTGATCCACTCGCCGAAATAACCAATGCCCTTGCGACGAATTTCATGCAGCTTGATGATTGCCTTGTCGCGACGATTAAGGTTCGGCCGCACCGGCACTGGCGTGTCAATCATCGCCAACACGGCCACGTCTTCGCCCGCCGCCTCAAGCTGGTGCGCCATTTCATAGGCGGTGATGCCGCCGCCGGAATACCCACCCAGCAAATATGGCCCATGCGGCTGAACGCTGCGCATTTCGGCAATGTAATCGGCCGCGGCCTCTTGCATGGTATGATGCGGGTCTTCGTCGCCAATCAATCCGCGCGCCTGAAGCCCATAAACCGGCCGGTCCCGGCCCAACATCAGCGCCAGATGACGCAGGTTCAAAACGTTGCCAAGCATTCCGGCAACCATGAAAAACGGCGTCTTTTGTCCGGCATCACCCTGAGTCAGCGCCACAAGGTGGCGATGTTTCGCAGGCTTATCTGCGCGGGGTACATCGTCACCGGTTGTCGTGTCTCCGCCCACTTGTTCTGCGATCAACGCGGCGCATTTGGCCACATTCGGGGCCTCAAACAGAACCGAAATCGGGAACTGCACGTCGTAAGTGCGCATGATCTGGGCAAACAGGCGAACGGCGATCAGGGAATGACCACCAAGGTCGAAAAAGCTGTCGTTGACGCCGACCTGAGCCAGCCCGAGAAGGGAAGCAAAGAACCCGGCGACAGTCTTTTCGATGTCAGTTTCCGGTGCCTCATATTCCGTGTCCAGATCAGGGCGATCAAAGCTTTGATCGTCGTTATTGCCCGCCTCGGACATCTGATCGGCCTGAGCGACCAACCCCGGCAGGTCAAGCGAGGACACTACCACCTGAGGCAATCCCGACGCCAAGGCCCGGCGCAAAGCCAATGGCCCTTCCTCGGCGCGAATACCCTGAGAAATGTTGTAAAACAGGCGCTGTTCATCCGCCGACAAAGGCTGTGCCTCGCCTTGTTCCAGACCCAGGGCCACCGCATCGGCATCGGCTTTTTCGGGCTGGGCAAAGTCCAGCCCGTCGGTCATCCGTTTGATCTGAAAGCCGGAAATCTCGACGCAAACGTGGCCAGTTTCGTCTGCCAGCGTCACCTCGAACGAAGCAAACCCGTCAATCGGCGTCGCCCCTTCGCTGGGACGAACCCAGGATACAACCTTGGCACCCAATGGCGCAAACACCCGGATGGACCGATAAGAAATAGGCACCCAAAGATTATTACCGCC
>DAOUQK010000008.1 GCA_030625695.1 Paracoccaceae bacterium
TGGTTACAATGTTCCGGCGGGACTCGATTGTTGGGTCCTGGTCAAGCAGGTCCAGTTTTTGCAGGTCGTCCAGCAACGGCGCATGGGCCGATTGTTTGACGCCTCTGATCTGCAAATTGGCCCGGTTGGTCAGGTCGATCAGGCCGCTGCCATAGCGGATTGCGGCCGCGCACAGGCCCAGTATTTGTGCCCTTGTCAGGCGGGCCTGTTGCGGTCTGACCCGCACAACCAGCCCGTCGCCGGACATCATCGGACGATAAGCGCCGGGGCACCAGCCTTTGACGATGGGGCCTTTGACCACCGGGCCTTTGACGATTGGTTCACTCATGACAGTCCCTCCATACCGGCGCGAATCGAATTGCGGCGGGTGTCCCAAAGCCCGGCCTCATAAAGGGCGTTAAACCGGGCTTGCATGGCTGCGTAGGCTTCAAAATTTGCGTCTTTCAGGAAATCCGCAACTTCTGGGTCGCCCAATGTGGCGTCGTGATACAGATCAAACAGATGCGGCGGGACGACGCCCGCGAGGTGGGCAAAGCTGGCCATATGATCCAATGTCGCGGCAATCTCGGCGGCGCCGCGAAAGCCGTGGCGCGCCATGCCACCTATCCAGTCGGGGTTGGTGGCGCGGGCGCGCACCACGCGGGCAATTTCCTCGGGAAGAGTGCGGGCGCGGGGTGTTTCGGGGGTGGTGTTGTCGAGATGGTAAAGCTGCGCCTTGCTGCCAGCCGGTCCGCCGACCTGTGCTTTGGCGGCTGCAAAGCCTGCCTCGTGGGTGGCGTAATCATTGGCCAGTAACAGGTCGGTTTCGACCAGATCCTGAAGGTGTACAAAACTGTCCGCCGCCGCAACCCGCCCGATGATTCCGTCTTTGTCATGGGTGAAATCTTCGCCGTCGGTAGCCCAGGCACTTGCGTCCAGCCAGGCATGGCCGGCGGCGGCGCGGGCCTGGTCGTCGTAGGTTTCCGTGAACGCCCCCATCCCCAGACCATAGCTGCCCGGTTCCGGCCCATAGACCCGCGCGCCGGGATCCTGCCCCGCGTAAGGGTTCCAATCCGGGGCCTCGTCGCGCGTGCTCAGGGCGCGGACGGCCTGGGCGAATAATGTGGTCAGGGTCGGGAAGACATCGCGAAACAGGCCCGAGACCCTTAACGTCACGTCCAGCCGGGGCCGGTCAAGGTCGCTGATTGGCAGCACTTCAATGCCCGATACCCGTTCTGACCCTTTGTCCCAGACCGGCCTGACCCCCAGCAAATGCAGCGCCATGGCAAATTCTTCGCCTGCGGTGCGCATGGTGGCCGAGCCCCACAGGTCAACGATCAAGCCGCGCGGCCAGTCGCCTTCCTCTTGCAGGTGGCGGCGTATCAGCTCTTGCGCTAACCTGACACCTTGCGCATACGCCGCCCGCGAGGGCACCGAGCGCGGATCGGTGGTAAAAAGATTGCGCCCGGTCGGCAGCACATCACTGCGCCCGCGATAAGGTGAACCCGAAGGGCCGGGTGCCACGCGTTTGCCGGTCAGGGCGTCGCGCAATCCGTCTCGCTCTCCTTTGGCGCATTGCCCGTTATCACCTTGGTCGGTGTCAGTACTTGTGCGGCCATAGACATGCAGACCGTCGCCAAACTGGCTTTCCTTGATGTCACAGACAAACCGGTCAATCCTTGTGATTGCCTCGGCGCTGCTGGTGGCGCGTTCCAACCCCAGATCATCCTCGACGCCAATGGCGCGGGCCTCGGTGCGGATATCGTCCTGAAGCCGGTCACGCCGCCGTGGGTCCAGCCCGTCGGCGGTGGAAAATTCGTCCAGCAGGGTTTCCAGCCGGACCATTCGGTCAGGGGTTTCGCTTTGCTTCATTGGTGGCGGGATATGGCCAAGTGTTACGGCGCCTATGCGGCGTTTGGCCTGTGCAGCCTCGCCGGGGTCGTTGACGATGAAGGGATAGATCACCGGCAGGTCGGCGATCAGCGCTTCGGGCCAGCAGGTGGCAGACAAAGCGACTGCCTTGCCGGGCAGCCATTCCAGCGTGCCATGGGCGCCGATATGGATCAGCGCATGGGTGCTGACCGAATGGCGCAGCCAGAGGTAGAAGGCGACATAAAAGTGGCGCGGGGTGCGGGACATATCGTGATAGTCATCGTCACGGGCGCTGGGCATTCCGCGTTCTGGTTGCAAGGCGATCAGGGCCTTGCCGTGGCGTAATGCGGTGAAGTGGAAGGCGTCGTTTCTGGCGTTCTGGTCTGTTTCGGGCGCGCCCCAAACCTGTGAGATATCGTCCTGCAACGCTTGCGGCAGGGTGGCTAGTGCGGTGCGATATGCCTTTAACGGCCAACTTATGCGCGCCAATGGCAGGGTATCTGCCAAACTGATGCCGTCCGGGATGTCATAGCCAAACCCGCGCATATCGGCCATGATCGCTTCGGCAGATGATAGGGCGTCCAGCCCGACAGCATGGCCCATTTGCCAGTCTTTTCCAAGGTAAGTAGACAGGATCAAGGCGATGGTCTGTTCCGGGGCAGGGGTCGCTGCCAGCCGTATCCAGCCATGTACCCGGTCGATAATGGCTGAAATCCGGTCGGGCACGGGTTGGTGCGCTTGCCGTGCGAATTCTAACGCATCGTCGCGCAACGCGGCTTCTTTGAACGAGGCCACCCCGGCATTGATCCGGCCGTCGACTTCGGGCAGGACCACGTGCATCGCCAGATCGGCAGGCGACAGCCCCCGTTCGGCCCCGGCCCATGCGGCATGGTCTGACGTGGCCAGAATGACCTGAAAAACCGGTACATTTGCGGCATCCAGCGGCGACGGGCCGTCGCCGCTTTTGCCGGAAAAGGCGGTGGCGTTGACGATCGCTTGCGGGTTCATGGCGTGCACCTGTTGGCCCAGCCATTCGGCAGCACCGGGGGCTTTCAGGGACGGAGCAAAAAGGGCGGCTACGGCGAAGCCACGCGCGCGGAACCTGTCAAACAGGGCAATGATCGGGGCCATGTCGCCAGCGCTGAGATAGGCGCGATAGAATGTAATCAGGATGCGCGGGGTGTGGTCTGTGGGAAAGGCATCGGCGGCGTCGACAACACCAGCTTCTGGTGTCCACGCGCCGTACTCCGGCAAGGCTGTGGGTGCGGCTGATGACGCGGTCATCTCTGCTTCCAGTCCCCCGGCCCGAGTCAGTATCGCAAGTGCTGCCCGCGCGGCATCCGCCCCGCCGGTATCGCAAAGCTGCGCCAGTTGGCGCAAGGTGGCGACCGGCAGGGTCGACGCATCATCCAACCGCTGATCCACCCGCCCGTCAGCTGGCAATACCGCCAAAGCAATACTGTGGCGTCGCGCCAAAGCCTCAACCTGTTGCAGCCCATATGACCAATACGGCACCCCGCCAATCAGCCGGATCAGGATCGCCCTGGTCCCGTTAAGGGTCTGTTCCACATAGGTATCCACCGACAGGGGATGTTTCAAAGCCGCCAGATTGGCAAGCCGTAGGGTGGGCATTCTGCCCACCGCTCCTCGCGATTCCGCATGCCACCCGGCCGCAAAAGCCCCAAGGTCACTGTCAGAGAACGACAACACCACCAGATCGCCCGGGCTTTGGCCCAGATCGGTCGGGACCTCGGTTTCTTCCAGCCCGTGACTTTCGCGAAAGGTGACATGCATGCGGCGTGCCTATCCGGCCAGAACCGCACGAATGGCGGTCTCATCGATGTCGTCATGTTCAGCGATCACCACCAGACGGCCCTGACGCGCCTCATCCGGTGCCCAGGGGCGGTCATACTGGTGACGCACCCGCGCGCCCACAGCCTGTACCAACAGGCGCATCGGTTTGCCAGAGACGGCGGCATAGCCTTTGACGCGCAGAATGTTCATTTCATTGGCCAGCCGTTCGACCCGTGCAATCAGATCGGCAGGGTCGGCCTGTTCCGGCAGATCAATCACCACGCTTTCAAAGTCGTCGTGGTCGTGGTCGTGTGCGTCGTCGTGATGCGACGGGCGCGCCTCTAGGTCGTTTTCCGCTGCCGCCTCAAGGCCCAGGATAACCCTTGGGTCAACCACACCTTCACCGACTTCGATCACCGGTAGGGGACGGGGGGCATGTGCGGCAATCACTGCCTTGGCTTTGGCCAACCCTGCGTCCCCGGCCAGATCGGGTTTGGTCAGTAGGATGATGTCGGCGCAGGCGATCTGATCTTCGAACACCTCGGACAGAGGTGTTTCGTGATCTATAGACTCGTCCGCCTCGCGCTGGGCGTCAACTGCCGCCACGTTCGACGCAAATCGCCCGGCGGCGACCGCTTCGGCGTCGGCCAGGGCGATCACCCCGTCGACCGTGATGCGCGAGCGGATATCGGGCCAGTCGAAGGCTTTGAGCAAGGGTTTGGGCAAGGCCAGCCCGGAGGTTTCGATCAGGATATGTTCGGGGCGCGGGTCCAGCGCCATCAATGCCTCGATGGTGGGAATGAAATCATCGGCCACCGTGCAGCAGATACAACCGTTGGCCAGTTCCAGAATGTTTTCCGCCGGGCAATCGGGAATGGCACAGGATTTCAGAATCTCGCCATCAACCCCGACATCGCCGAATTCATTGACAATAATGGCCAGCCGCTTGCCGCCCGGGTTCTGCATCAGATGGCGGATCAGGGTGGTTTTGCCGGAGCCAAGAAAGCCGGTGATCACGGTAACGGGGAGTTTGGCTAGATTGGACATAGAGGCTCCTAGAATGTCGGGATTTGCGAAAGAGGGGGGATGCGGGCGATACAGTTCTTGCGGAAATGCACAGGGCGTTCGCGCCACGGGATCAAGCCGTCAGCGGTGTCGCGGTACCGCGCGGCCACATCAAGGATCATTTCAGCGTCGGTGGCCTCGTGGAACTTGCCGTAAACATAAGTCCAGCGCTGGTCGCCGCCACGCAGCACCAAAGAACACCCATAATCGCAGTTTGACAGGCATTCAACGGCGCGTAAGGTGACCCCTTCGGGCACCTCTTGCGCTCTCAGGGCGTCATGCAGCAATGCACCGGGGCGCTCGCCTTCTACATCAGTCGCTTGTCCTCGTCGGCAAGTGGTGCAGACCAGCAATTCAACCGGTTCAATGGGATTATTCACGTCCACGTAATCCTTGATATTCAAATGGACGGGGAAGTTGCGGGCAGACCCGGAAATGTGCAAACAACACCCAAGGCCCTAACCCGTCACCGAGGCACCCCGCCCGGTTAACAACAGTTTCAGCTGGCAGGTCTCCCGGCTTGCGAATGTCACAGCACCTTATTTGGCCCGAAGCTGGGCGGTGCTGTGGCGGGTGGCCCACCTTCCCGGCTGATTAGGCCAGTGGCATGGGGCTCCCTCTTCGGTCACGGTCGCGGGGGCGGCTGTAAAACATTCCCTTTTCATCTGTCATAAGACAGAAACCAACCTAACTCGCTTCACCCAGACCGGGGTGATTGTCAAGGATTCGCCGCCCTCAAATCGCAGCGATCCGTTTGTCGTGCGGGTTAAGTTGGAAACACACATCTGGCAACAGCGATAGGATGTACCTGTTCGGTTGGTATTGCCCGGTCAATCGGCTTGTAGGGTGGGTTTTCAACCCACCTTACCCGCTGTGTTGGCGCGAAGACCGGTGGGTTAAAAACCCACCCTACCGATCATCGACAGGACGGTGATTGACGAACGGTTGCAATGACGCTCAACCGGCAAAGCCTTCCAGCGTGTCGATATCATTCGCGAGCAGCGCAGTTTGCGCCCGGGCGATCTGACTGGCGGACCAATGCCACCACTCAAGTCGTTGCAGACGCAGGATGTCTTGTGGCGCGAACCGCATGCGCATGACTTGACCCGGATTCCCAGCGACGATGCTGTAATCAGGAACCACGCTGCGGATCACTGCGCCTGCGCCGATGATCACCCCGTTGCCAATCTGCGCACCGGGCAGGATCAGGGCGTTGTGCCCCAGCCAGACATCATGGCCAATGACAGTGTCGCGCGTGTCGGGCTGGTAATCGGCCATCAGTTTCGGGTCAAACACCGGGAATGGAAAGCTGGTCAGCCCGTTCATCGCGTGATTGGCTGAACTGGTGATAAACCGTACCCCATGGGCAATCTGGCAGAAACGCCCGATCCTTAAACGTTCTATTGAACTGGGAAACAGATAGGGCGCGAGGTGTGACGCCCAGTCTTCGGGGGGATCAAAGTCAGATGCATAGGTGTAGTCGCCGACCTCAAATCCGGGGTGATCTATGGCTTGCGACAGAAACACCGTGCCCGCGTGGTCCGACCCGTCAGGCAAGGTGACCGGATAGCGGCGGTGCGGATCGGGTAGGGACAAAGTAACCTTTCAATCATCTGGGCGGGTCAGCTCGAACAGGTCTGAAATGCGGGAATAATCGCGATAACCAAGCCGGGCGAGGGGCTGGAACGTGGTCACATCAAACCGTCCGTCTTTCAGACAGTTGTCGCGGATGTGGATGCCTGTGACCTGCCCCAGAACAATATAGTTGTTCACCCCCGGCAGGTCGATGATCTGGGTCAGCGTGCATTCCAGTGCCGCCGGAGTATCATCCACGCGCGCGCAGTTTATGGTAGCACATTCAACCGGCGTAACCCCGGCATGGGCAAACTCATCTGTTTCTTTGGGCAGCGTTGCAGAACTGGCGTTCATTGCGTCCCGGGCGCTGAATTCAACGATATTGACGCAGAAAACCTGCGTTTCACGAATATTGGCAAGGCTGTCTTTGGTATCGCCCTGATCCGGTTTGAACCCGGTCGAGGAAAACATCACCTGGGGTGGATCATAAGCAATCCCGTTGAAAAACGAATAAGGGGCAAGGTTGTCCACCCCGTCGCTGCTGCGGGATGATATCCAGCCAATTGGGCGCGGCGTTATCAGCGCGTTGAACGGGTTGTGAGGCAGGCCGTGGCCATCCTCGGGGCGATAAAACATTCGGTTCTCCTTAGTCGTTGTCCAACTGGTAAGGCCCGTGCTAGGCGATTGCCAGTTAAATTCGAAAGCACGCTCAGGTGATTGAACTACTTGCGGAAGTTCCGGATGACCGGTGGGAGGTTGAGGCCCTGTTCGACCTGTGTTTCGCGCCGGGGCGCGAGGCGCTGTCATCTTACCGGTTGCGCGATGATATCGCACCGGTGTCTGGTCTGTCGCTGGTGGCGCGCGATTCCGACGGTATTCTGGCCGGGGCTATCCGGTTCTGGCCAGTCCAGATCGGGGGTGCCACGGCTTTGTTGCTGGGCCCAGTGGCGGTGCACCCGACCCATCAGGGCGAAGGCCTTGGCGGGGTATTGATCCGCGACGGGCTTGACGCTGCGCGGTCTTCGGGCTGGGCAAGGGTAATGCTGGTGGGCGACGCGCCGTATTACGGACGGTTCGGGTTTGAGCGTCTGGACGGCGTGCACATGCCGCCGCCAACCAACCCCGAACGGGTGTTGGGGCAGGCGTTGGTTGAGGCCGCGTGGGATGGTGTCGAGGGCGATGTGACCCGTTGTCCGAGTTAAGTCCTTGGGTTGAAATTTGGCGAAAAATACCAATTTTGGTAAGGGATGAATGATATTGTAACCATCACCCCGCCCGATACGGACGCGGAACTTGATCAACTGGCCGAGCGTTACCGCGCCGCCGGGGGCTTGGGTGTGCAGGTGTTGAATATGGTTGGCGGCAAGGCGGAAACCTTGCTGGAGCGTCTGCCCGCACCGGTGAAATCACGGCTGGGAGAGGCCACCGAAAAGGCGCTGAAGCTGGCAATGCGCGCGGCGTTGACGTCGCGCGACGCCCTGCCGGATCAGGCGGATTGGCTGAACCGGGCCATGAGTACGGCAATGGGGGCGGCGGGTGGCTTTGGTGGATTGCCATCGGCGTTGGTCGAATTGTCGGCCACCACAACCGTATTATTGCGTATAATTCAGGGAGTTGCGGCCGAACACGGCTTTGATCCCAAGGCCGAGAATGTCCAGTTTGACTGTATTCGCGTGTTCGCCGCCGCCGGGCCATTGGCGATGGATGACGGGGCGGATCTTGGGTTTCTGACCCTCAGAGTGACACTGACCGGCGGGGCGATGCAAAAGATGGTGGCAACTGTGGCACCTAAATTGGCGTCTGTTTTGGGGCAAAAGCTGGCGGCACAAACGGTGCCTGTACTGGGGGCTGTGGCCGGGGCGACGGTGAATTACGTCTATTCAGGCTATTACCGCGAAATGGCGCATGTGCATTTCGGCCTGCGCCGATTGGCGATTGATGCGCAGACAGATCATGCAGATCTGGTACAGCAATTGGCCGAGCGAATGCGCCAACCCGTTGCCAAAAGGTGAATGTTTGAGAAAACCCGTGGTTTTTCACGGATTTTCCTGTATTCTTTAGCCAATAATAAAAAGCAGTCAGGTATTTTGGTAAAATGATCAAGCAACTGCCAATTAGTGTTGATGCAGCACACAAAAGTGATGTGCGCACGCAGTTTGCCGCTTTGTGTTATCGCATGAAGCGGGGCGAGCCGGAGGTTTTGTTGATCACTGCGCGTGGCTCGGGGCGCTGGATAATCCCCAAAGGCTGGCCAATGGATGCAATGACGCCGGGTGAATGCGCCAGGCAGGAAGCCTGGGAAGAGGCGGGGGTGATCGGCAAGGTGTTTGACCGCGCTTTGGGGTTGTTTTCGTATCAAAAGACGATTGGTGGCGCGGGGTTGCCGATTGTGGCGATGGTCTATCCGGTTCGGGTTGATAGCCTGGCAAATGATTTTCCCGAGGCCGGGCAGCGGGAACGGGAATGGTTCAGCCCAAAGAAGGCGGCCAAACAGGTGGAAGAGCCGGAACTGGCGCGGATACTGAAAGGGTTCGATCCAGGTGTTCTTGCGTGACTTGCCCCTTGCACTTGGGTGCGACACGGATAATTAATCATTGTGGACGCAGAATAAGCGAAAGAGATGATCCAATACGCCCTGAAATGTGCCGATGGGCACACATTTGACAGTTGGTTCCAGTCTGCGACCGCTTATGAAAAGCTGGTTTCAAACGGGATGCTGACTTGTGCGATCTGTGGCAATGGGCATATCGAAAAGGCGATCATGACGCCAAGGGTGCGCACGGGGCGCAAAAAGGCGTCCGTTCCCAAAGTGCCCGACGAGGTTGTGGCTGACAAGCCTGTTTCGCTTAGCGAACCGGCCAGTCCGGCGGAACAAGCGATGGCCGAATTGCGCAAGAACGTGGAAGAGAATTCGGATTATGTCGGCAATGATTTCGCCTCGCAGGCCCGCGCGATGCATGACGGCGACGTGCCTTTGCGGTCGATCTATGGCGAGGCCAAGGCGGAAGAGGCGAAACAGTTGATCGAAGATGGGGTGCCGGTGGCACCATTGCCGTTTATTCCGGGGCGCAAGACTAACTGACCGTTTCAAGGGCAGCTCATCAAGCCCTGAAGGAGGGCTTTCTTCGCAGCCCTTCTGGCATCTGGCTTGCCCTTGTTTGCCGCCTCATTTATGACGCGACTGAACGCGACGTTTGAGGGGTAGATATGCCCGTTCTGGTAATGAAATTCGGTGGCACTTCGGTGGCCAATCCTGACCGCATAAGACGTGCGGCCAAACGGGTTGGGGTCGAGGTGGCCAATGGTTTTGACGTGATCGTCATTGTTTCGGCGATGTCGGGCAAAACCAACGAGCTGGTGGGCTGGGTCGAAGAAACCTCGCCGATGTTTGACGCCCGCGAGTATGATGCGGTGGTGTCCTCGGGCGAGGTGGTCACCGCCGGTTTGATGGCGTTGACCTTGCAGGAGATGAATGTCCCGGCGCGCAGCTGGCAAGGCTGGCAGGTGCCGCTGAAGACGACAAGTGCGCATTCAGCCGCCCGGATCGAAGAGATACCGTGCGAGAATATCAATCAGAAGTTCGGTGAAGGTATGCGGGTCGCCGTGGTTGCTGGATTTCAGGGGGTCTCGCCCGAGGGGCGGATAACCACGCTGGGGCGCGGGGGATCTGACACAACTGCGGTTGCGTTTGCGGCGGCCTTTGACGCCGAAAGATGCGATATTTATACTGATGTGGACGGGGTTTATACCACCGACCCGCGGATTTGCAGCAAGGCGCGCAAGCTGGATAAGATCGCTTACGAAGAGATGCTGGAACTGGCCTCGCTTGGGGCCAAAGTGTTGCAAACCCGCTCGGTCGAATTGGCGATGCGCTTTAAGGTGCGCCTGCGGGTGCTGTCGAGTTTTGAGACCCAGTCGGATAATTCCGGAACACTGGTCTGTGCTGAGGAGGATATCATGGAATCCAATGTGGTGGCCGGTGTGGCCCATTCGCGCGATGAGGCCAAGCTGACCCTGTTGTCAGTGGCCGACCGGCCCGGTATTGCCGCGACGATCTTTACCTCGCTCAGTGATGCGGGCGTCAATGTCGATATGATCGTCCAGAACATATCCGAGGAAGGGCGCACCGATATGACCTTTTCCTGTCCCACCAATGAGGTGGCCCGTGCCGAGGCGGCATTGGCTGCGACGCACGAGACGGGCAATCTGAACTTTGCCGAATTGGTGGCGGATACCGATGTGGCCAAGGTTTCGGTGGTGGGCATCGGCATGCGCAGTCAGTCGGGTGTGGCGGCAAAAATGTTCAAGGTGCTGTGCGACGAAGGCATCAACATCAAGGTGATCACCACATCCGAGATCAAGATTTCCGTACTGATTGACCGGAAATACTTGGAACTTGCCGTGCAAGCCCTGCATGACGCCTTTGAACTGGACAAGGCGGCCTGACAGAGCCTGACGCAAAGCAGGCTATCGCGTTACAGAAGTGTTTCCCATGATCACCGGGTCGGTTGCCCCGGCATAGACAAAATCGGACTGGTTAATGCCCAATCGGCTGCACATGGCTTGCGAAGACGGGTTGTTGGCCTTCACGCCGCTGGAAAACCCGCGCGCGCCGTAAATAGTGGCCAAATCTGTAACGATCTGGGCACCGACCCAGCACGCCAGACGCTTACCGCGCCAGTGTTCATCTGTTGCCAGCATTCCCCAAAATGCCTCGTCAGGGCGCGGACCGTCCGGATGGTAGGACATAAATCCACCGCCACTGGCAACAATGGTTCCGTCGGCCGTTTCAACGTATTGATACACGCCGCGAATGCCGATCCCCCGCATTCCCGACGCCGGAGGCGGCAGAACACCTGCGCGCATCGACATCTCGCCAATACTGCGAATGACCGCATCCGGAGTGTCGGGATTGACGGTTTTAAGGCTCAGGCCGTCAGTGTTTTGATAGGTCTCCAGAAACGCGCGGCTAGCGGAAATTGCGCTTTCGCGACCCCAATACTGATCCCATTGAACCGAGTTCAAACCGGCAGAATCATATGCGGACAAAAGATCAGCGGCTTGATCACGCGGTACAAAATGACAGCTTGCATAGCCTTGCAGCCGGGTCAGGGCGATCACCCTTTCTGCGCTGTCAGTTTGCATTTTGGCCAAAGAAACCGTGCGTGCCTGAAATGAGTAGATCGGGTCGTCCTTTAGCAAAACCCACAGGGCATATGCGCGTTGCACCATTGCGATTTGGGCAGGTTCGCCAAAGTTGATTTCTGTCACGATTGAATGGACCTTTCGGATACAGGTTTCAATCCAACGTACAGTGTAAACGGCCATTTCCCAGCGCTTTGTGCGTAAAAGCCGTTTTCCCCGCGACCCATGTATGGTCTAATAAATGAATCGGGCGAGGCAGTCTTGGTGAACTGAGGTCGAGCTGGAGGCGAATTTCGGATGGTTGATGGCACAGAAAGCGAAAGTCGCAAGCTGCTGGGGCGGCTGCGCGAGGCGATGGCCAGCGATGACGCGGGACAGGCGCGGCTGGACCATATCACCCAACTGATTGGTGACAGCATGCAGGCCGAGGTGTGTTCGGTCTATCTTTTTCGCGATGATGAAACGCTGGAATTATGTGCCACCGAAGGGTTGAAACCCGAGGCGGTGCATCAGACACGAATGCGGCTGGGCGAGGGGCTGGTCGGGCGGGTGGCGCGTACTGGCAAACTGGTCAATACGCCGGACGCACCGTCGACCAAAGGGTTTCGCTATATGCCCGAAACCGGCGAAGAGCGGTTTTCGTCCTTCTTGGGCATCCCCATTCAACGGCTGGGCGATACCTTGGGCGTGCTGGTGGTGCAATCCCGCGACGCGCGGGTTTATTCGCCAGATGAGGTTTATGCGCTGGAGGTGGTGGCGATGGTCATCGCCGAGATGACCGAGTTGGGCACCTTTGTGGGCGAAGGTGCCGCCCTGTCGGCGCGTCATCAACAGCCGGTTCTGATGCGCGGGGGCACAGCACAGGAAGGGGCTGCTGAGGGCCACGTGTGGCTGCACGAGCCGCGTGTGGTGGTGTCCAACCCGATTGCTGACGATCCCGAAGCTGAACTGGTGCGGCTGACGGGCGCGGTTGATGAACTGCGGGTTGGCGTTGACCGGATGCTGGAGATGTCCAAAGATGGCGACAAGGAGCAGCTGCAAGTCCTTGAAACGTATCGGATGTTCGCCAATTCCAAAGGCTGGATGCGCCGGATCGAAGAAGATATCGCCCGTGGCCTGAGCGCCGAGGCGGCGGTGGAGAAAGAGCAATCACAGGCCCGCGCGCGAATGGGGCAGGTGGCGGATGCGTATTTGCGCGAACGGCTGGCGGACCTTGATGATCTGTCCAACCGGTTGCTGCGCATTCTGACCGGGCAGGGGGTAAACACCGGCGCGGACCTGCCGGTTGATCCCATTTTGGTCGCACGCAACATTGGTCCGGCGGAATTACTTGAATATGGCCGGTCGTTGCACGGGATTGTGCTTGAAGAAGGCTCGGTCGGCTCTCACGCCGCGATTGTGGCGCGGGCGTTGGCGATTCCGCTGGTTATTCACGCAGGCCAGGTGACGGTCGAGGCGCTGAACGGCGATCATATCATGGTCGACGGCGACCAGGGCCTGGTGCATCTGCGCCCGGACGAATCGGTGGTGACAGCGTTTCGCGATAAGATGGCGATGCAGGCCAAGGCGCAGGAACGCTATACGTCGTTATTGGGCAAACCGGCCAAGACGTTGGACGGCGAAGTGGTCGAACTGCATATGAATGCGGGGCTAATGGCCGACTTGCCGTCTTTGGACAGCTCCGGGGCCGAAGGCGTCGGGCTGTTTCGCACCGAATTGCAGTTTCTGGTACGTAACAAGATGCCCAAGCGTTCAGAACTGGTGGCTTTGTATGCGCGGGTTCTGGATGCGGCACATGGCAAACGGGTTGTGTTTCGCACGCTTGATATCGGTTCGGACAAAGTGCTGCCCTATATGAAACCCAATGATGAACCGAACCCGGCGATGGGCTGGCGCGCCATCAGGGTCGGGTTGGACAAACCGGGGATCATGCAGATGCAGATCCAATCGTTGATGCGGGCGGCGAATGGCCGGGCGTTGACCATCATGTTCCCGTTTGTGGCGCAGTTTGATGAATATAAGGATGCGCGCGCGGCGGTGATGAAGGCATTGGCGCGCGAAATTCGGCTGGGGCATGAATTGCCGGAAGAATTGGAAATTGGCGCGATGCTGGAGACGCCGTCACTGGCGTTTGCGCCGCAGAAATTCTTTGACGATGTCGGATTTGTGTCAATTGGCGGCAATGATCTGAAACAGTTCTTCTTTGCCGCTGATCGCGAGAATGAGCGGGTTCGGCGGCGGTACGATACGCTGAACGTGAGTTTCCTTGGCTTGATTGAGCGGATAGTTCAGCGCTGCGCCATGTCCGAAACACCGCTGAGTTTTTGCGGTGAAGATGCAGGGCGGCCGGTCGAGGCGCTTTGTCTGGCGGCGATTGGCATTCGCACATTGTCGATGCGGCCTGCGTCAATCGGGCCGGTGAAAAGCCTGCTGCGTCGGTCTGATCTGGGCAAGATACGCGGGATTATTGATGCCGCACGTGCGCGCGGGGATCAATCGGTGCGGCCTGCGGTGATGGAATGCTTGAAAGAGCAAGGGTAGGGCCTGGTGGAAGGCGACCCTCCGGGGGGAGTTTATCTGGCAAGATGAATGAAGGGGCTAGATTTTCAGATGAAGGTGGAAATTGGGCGCATAACTTAGGCGGACATGGGTGACTGGGGCGTCGAGGCCAAAAGTGCGGCGTTCAAGGATCATCAGCGGGGTGTCTGGCTGGCAATTCAGGTGGGGCGCGGCTGTGCCTGCCGGGGCGGCGCTATAATCCAGAGTACCATGGGCGAAGGGCGCGTTTTGCACCAGCCATTCGTTTGGACTTATGCGGTCCAGCGGGGCGGCGACGAAATCCGGGACGGCAGCAAGGTTGATCCAGCGGTCTTCAAAGGCATAGGCGCGGGCGTCGGCGAGGTAGAGCGTTTGCACATGTTGTGCGTTTGGTGCGTCTTGCAGGCCAAGGGCGGCACGCTGGGGGCTGGGCATTGTCGCGTTCTGGCGCGAGATTATGATGTGACTAAAGATTTGCCCTTTGCTTTCAATTTCCTGTCGGATCAAGGGGATAGCCAGTTGCGCGCGCCGTTGCGGCGATAGGGTGACACGGGTGCCAGCGCGACGACGGCGTTCCAGCCAACCAGCATTTGCCAGGCTTTGCAAGGCGCGGTTTACTGTGGCACGGGCACAGCCGAATTCACGCGCCAGGGCGGCCTCGTTCGGAATCAGCGCACCGGGCAGCCAGTCGCGGGACTGGATGCGGCGCAGGGCTTCGTCGTGGATATCCTGCCAGCCGGTTGCCATTACATCACGTCGCTAAGTCGGGAGAGGCAGGCGCGGTATTTGGCGGTGATCGCCTCGCGCGCGACATGCTGACCCTGTTGCACCATATGTCGCCCTGCCGACCAGACGTCGCGAACCAACCGGTCATCGCCAGCAAATATCCAGGTGTCCAGGGCAAGATCACCCTGACGCCCGGTCAGGTCCACGGCATTACCGTCCAGCGCCAAAAGGTCGGCGTAGCACCCCGGGGCGATGGCCCCACTGGCCCGCCCCATCGCTTGGGCACCGCCCGCTAAAACCGCGTCATAAAGAAATCGCCCGGTTGAACGGTCTAGTGTGGCCATAACGGCGCGGGCGTGGTCGCGCAGACGTTGGGTGTATTCCAGTTGGCGCAACTCTTCAGCCAGCGAGATGCGGATGTTGCTGTCTGATCCGATGGCGATTGCGCCCTGTGCATCGGTCCACCTTGCCCCGTCAAAGATACCATCACCAAGCGAGCCTTCGGTGATCGGGCAAAGCCCGGCTACAGCACCAGTGGCGGCCAGTCGACTGGTTTCATGCGCCAACATTTGGGTGCAGTGGATCAGGCACCAGCGTTTATCGGGAGGATGATTGTCCAGCAACCATTCGACCGGTCGGGCGCCGTAAGCTGCTGAAATTTCGTCCACTTCGGCCTTTTGCTCGGCCAGATGCAGGTGCAGGGGGCCGTTTGTATTGGCTATAATCTCGTGCAATGCATCGCGCGAAACTGCGCGCAGGGAATGCGGGGCCGCGCCTAAAATTGTGTCATCAGGGAGGGCGACTATCGCCTGACTCGCGGCCTCTAGCAGCCGGAAAAATTGGTCCGGGTCAGTGCCGAACCTTACCTGACCCGGGCCCAGGTCCCTTCCGTCCACGCCGCCTTGATGGTACAGCACTGGCAGCAAGGTCAGGCCGATGCCGGTCTGATCGGCAGCCGCGGCAATGCGCGCCGACATCTCGCCCAGATCGTTATAAGGCGCGCCACCCGGGCGATGATGCAGGTAGTGGAATTCGCCTACGGCTGCAAAACCAGCCTCAAGCATCTCCATCTGCACTTGGGCCGCAATGATTTGTACGTCGTCCGGGGTTAGCTGATCGAGAAACCGGAACATCAATTGCCGCCAGGTCCAAAAGCTGTCCTGCCCCGCACTGCGCCGCTCACTCAGGCCTGCCATTGCCCGCTGGAAAGCATGCGAATGCACGTTGGCCGGGGCCGGCAGCAGGATATCAACGTGGTGATCAACTGGCTTGGTCGTCGGATCCAGCGATGTGATGCGCCCATCTGCGCCAACCTGAACGGTGACGTCGCGGGCCCATCCATCCGATAACAATGCCGATTTTGCTTGAAGAATACGCATCTGTTGCCCCTTGACGACTCAATTATGTCTATACATAAACGTAATAACTTGGACATAACAAGGTTTATACCAATGACAACGCGTGTTTTCAACAATGCTGATATCGCCACAATGGAGGGCGATGGCTATGGGCTGATCAGTGGGTGCGTGGCGGTTGACAGGGGGCATATTGCCTATGTCGGGCCGAATTTACCGGCCGATTTTGGTGACTGGCCGCAAGAGGATATGCAAGGGCGGCTGATCACACCGGCACTGATTGATTGCCACACCCATCTGGTATTTGGCGGCAATCGGGCACGGGAATTTGAGATGCGTCTGAACGGAGCAGGCTATGAAGAGATTGCCCGCGCGGGCGGAGGAATTGTGTCTACCGTAAGCGCCACGCGGGCGGCGACGGACGGCGAATTGATTGAAGGCGCATTGCGGCGGTTGGATGCTCTGATTGCTGAGGGGGCGGCGTTGGTTGAGGTCAAGTCGGGCTATGGCCTGGATGTTGAGACCGAGTTGCGGATGCTCCGGGCGGCACGGGCGTTAGAGGCACGGCGCGAGGTGCGTATTCGGACCAGCTATCTTGGGGCGCATGCGGTGCCGACGGACTATAAGGGCCGTGAAGATGCCTATCTGGACGAAGTTTGCCTGCCGGGCTTGCGGGCGGCTCATGCAGAGGGTTTGGTGGATGCAGTTGATGGTTTCTGTGAGGGTATTGCGTTTGATACCAGTCAGATGGCCCGTGTATTTGATGTAGCGCATGAACTTGGACTGCCGGTGAAATTACACGCCGAACAATTGTCGCATCTGGGTGGTACGGCATTGGCCGCGCGTTATGGCGCGCTGTCGGCGGATCATATTGAATATGCGACTGAGGCGGATGCCAAAGCGTTGGCTGATGCGGGCACGATCGCGGTTTTACTGCCCGGCGCGTTTTATACTTTGCGTGAAACCCAGGCACCGCCGGTTGCGGCGCTGCGCAAACACGGGGTGGCGATGGCTTTGGCGAGCGATTGCAACCCGGGGTCGTCGCCATTGGCGTCGTTGTTGTTGACGATGAACATGGGCTGCACCTTGTTTGGACTTACACCGGCTGAGGCGTTGGCAGGCGTGACGTGTCACGCAGCGCGCGCATTGGGCGTGTCGGATACCGGGGTGGTGGCGCGCGGCAAGCGTGCTGATCTGGCGATCTGGGACGTCGAGGAACCGGCGGAACTGGCTTATCGCATTGGCTTTAATCCGTTGCATCGGCGGATATTTGGAGGCGAAGGATGATCCTGACACCCGGGCAAGTCTCGCTTGGCGAGTTGGAAGATATTTACCGGCAAGAGCTGGCGGTGACTTTGGTTGCGGGCAGCCGCGAGGCGGTTGAGGGGGCGGCGGAGATAGTGGCCGATGTGGCGGCCGGGGATGTGGCAACCTACGGCGTGAACACTGGATTTGGCAAGTTAGCCCACGTTAAGATTGCGCCGGAAGATACTGAAAAATTGCAGGAAAATCTAATCCTTTCCCACTGTTGCGGGGTGGGTGATCCGCTTGATGACGCATTGACCCGACTGATGATGGTGTTGAAATTGATGTCGCTGGGGCGGGGTGCATCTGGGGTGCGCTGGGAGGTTTGCAACCAGCTTGAGATGATGTTGGCGCGCGGGGTTATCCCGGTCATTCCGCATCAGGGATCGGTCGGGGCGTCGGGTGATCTGGCACCGTTGGCGCATATGGCCGCGGTGATGATTGGTGCGGGAGAAGCCGCGTTTCAAGGTCAGATCATGTCTGGGCTGGAGGCTCTGACGCGGGCCGGTATGGAACCGATAGTGTTGGGGCCGAAAGAAGGGCTGGCGCTGATCAATGGCACCCAGTTTTCCACCGCATTGGCGTTGGCCGGGCTGTTTGAGGCCGAGCGTGCAGTGGCTAATTCCATCGTTATCGCCTCGCTTAGCACGGATGCGATCATGGGATCTACGGCGCCGTTGCTGGCGGAAATCCACGCATTGCGAGGCCACGCGGGGCAGATTGAAGTGGCGGCACAGATGCGGGCAATGATGGACGGGAGCGCAATTCGCGAGAGCCACCGGGATGGTGATACCCGCGTGCAGGACCCTTATTGCATCCGCTGTCAGCCGCAGGTCGTGGGGGCGGCGCGCGATGTCATAGCGATGGCGGCGCGCACGTTAGAGATCGAGGCCAATGCGGTGACCGATAATCCGTTGGTTCTGACCGGGGCGGGACGGATTGTATCTGGTGGTAACTTCCACGCGGAACCCGTTGGATTCGCCTGTGATCTGATCGCTTTGGCTTTGGCTGAGATTGGCGCGATCGGGCAACGCCGCGTTGCTCTTATGGTGGACCCGACGTTGAGCCATGACTTGCCGCCGTTTTTGTCGAAAAACCCAGGATTAAACTCCGGGTATATGATCGCTGAGGTGACCACAGCTGCTTTGATGAGTGAAAACAAACACTTGGCCAACCCTTGTGTGACCGACAGTACGCCAACCTCGGCCAATCAGGAAGATCATGTGAGCATGGCGGCGCATGGGGCGTATAGGTTGCAAAAGATGGCACGGAATTTGTCGGTTATTCAGGGTGTTGAAGCACTTTGCTCATGCCAGGGGATTGAGGCGCGCGCGCCTTTGGCAACCTCGCCCAAGCTGGCGAATGTGATTTTGCGACTTCGGGCAGATGTGCCCGCCTTGGAAGAGGATCGCTATCTTGCGCCGGATATCCAAAAGGCGGCAGAATTGGTATCAAGTGGCGCTTTGGTGAGGGTGGCGTCATGATTGAAATGTTTCGGGGTAGTGGGCCGATTGTGCTGGGGTTGCCGCATACGGGCACCGATCTTGTGGATGGAATTGGGGATAAGTTGAATGACCGTGGTCGGGCGGTGGCCGATACGGATTGGAATATCCATCGTCTTTATAGTGGGTTACTGGACAACGTTACCACCGTTCGCACGCCGGTTCATCGCTATGTGATCGACGTTAACCGGGCTGGGGATGATGCGAGTCTGTATCCTGGCCAGAACACAACTGGCCTTTGTCCGGTCACTGATTTTGACGGATTGCCGATTTATCGCGACGGATGTGAGCCGGACGCGCAGGAAATCGAAACTCGCCGCCGAAAATGGCACGATCCCTATCATCGGGCGTTATCCACCGAAGTTTCCCGAGTGAAAAAGACCCATGGTTGCGCCATTCTTTACGATTGTCATTCTATTCGGTCGCATATTCCCTATCTTTTTGCCGAAACCTTGCCTGATTTCAACATCGGCACAAATTCATCCACAAGCTGCGCAATCGCTGTGGAGGAAATGGTGTATAAAGTTAGCCGTTCTGCCAAAGCCTATACAACCGTGGTTAACGGCAGGTTTAAAGGTGGTTGGACAACGCGCCATTACGGGCGGCCCAAGGCCGGCATACATGCGATTCAGATGGAATTGGCGCAATCAACCTATATGAACGAAACCCCACCTTGGGCGTATGATGAGGCCAAGGCCAACCAGCTGCGCGAGGTTTTATCGCGCATCCTCAAAGGGTTGGAACAGCTTGTTACTTCAGGAGATTTACAATGACCAATAACCGCCACAATACACGTGATATTTTTCCGCCAACCGGGCCGGAAATTACTGCGAAAAGCTGGCAGACCGAGGCACCGATGCGGATGTTGATGAACAACCTGCACCCGGATGTCGCTGAAAATCCACACGAATTGGTGGTTTACGGCGGGATCGGGCGGGCGGCACGGACCTGGGAGGACTTTGACCGTATGGTGGCGGCGTTAAAGGTGCTGGAAGGCGATGAGACGCTGTTGGTGCAATCGGGTAAACCGGTGGGGGTTTTTCGCACTCATGAAAACGCACCAAGGGTTTTGATTGCCAATTCCAATCTGGTGCCGCATTGGGCCAATTGGGATCACTTCAACAAGCTCGATAAAATGGGGCTGATGATGTACGGGCAAATGACGGCTGGATCCTGGATTTACATTGGAACTCAAGGGATTGTGCAAGGAACCTATGAGACGTTTGTCGAGGCCGGGCGCCAGCATTACGACGGCTCTCTTAAAGGCCGTTGGATTCTGACCGGCGGATTGGGCGGCATGGGTGGTGCACAACCGTTGGCGGCGGTGATGGCGGGCGCCTGTTGTCTGGCGGTGGAATGTAACCCTGACAGCATAGATTTTCGGCTGCGGACCAAATACTTGGACGAAAAGGCCGAGACTTTGGATGAAGCGTTGGAGATGATCGCACGCTGGACCAAAGCGGGTGAGGCAAAGTCGGTTGGTCTGTTGGGCAATGCGGCGGATGTGTTCCCGGAATTATTGGCACGGATGCAGGCGGGCGGCATGCGCCCGGATATGGTGACCGACCAAACAAGTGCGCATGATCCGACCAATGGTTATCTGCCACAGGGGTGGGGCATCGGTGAATGGAAATCCAAGCGCGAGAGTGATCCCAAGGCGGTTGAAAAGGCAGCGCGGGCCAGCATGAAAGTTCATGTGGCAGCGATGGTGGGGTTCTGGAAGGCCGACGTGCCGACGTTTGATTATGGCAACAACATCCGGCAGGTGGCGTTGGACGAGGGGCTGGAAAATGCGTTTGATTTCCCCGGTTTCGTGCCGACCTATATCCGGCCATTGTTCTGTCGCGGGGTGGGGCCGTTCAGGTGGTGCGCGTTGTCGGGCGACCCCGAGGACATCTATAAAACAGATGCCAAGGTGAAAGAGGTGATCCCGGATGACGCCCACCTGCACAACTGGTTGGATATGGCGCGGGAAAGGATATCGTTTCAGGGGTTGCCGGCGAGGATTTGCTGGGTTGGTCTGGGGCAACGGCACAAGCTGGGCCTGGCGTTTAACGAGATGGTGCGAAATGGCGAATTGAAAGCGCCGGTGGTGATTGGCCGGGATCATCTGGATAGTGGCTCGGTGGCGTCCCCTAATCGTGAAACCGAGGCGATGAAGGATGGCTCGGACGCGGTGAGTGATTGGCCGTTGCTGAACGCGCTGCTGAACACGGCGAGCGGGGCGACCTGGGTGTCGCTGCATCATGGCGGGGGGGTTGGCATGGGGTTTTCGCAGCATGCCGGCATGGTGATTTGTGCCGATGGAACCGAAGATGCCGACCGTCGGTTAGAGCGAGTGTTGTGGAACGACCCGGCCACCGGGGTGATGCGGCATGCGGATGCGGGGTACGAAGACGCGATTGCCTGCGCACGCGAGCAGGGGTTGAACCTGCCGGGGATATTGTGAAACCGGGCTTTGGACGATCAGGTATTATACCAGAACGCCCGGACGCTGACTCATGCGGCCATCCGTAGGGTGGGGTTTCACCCCACCGCCCCGCCCGGCAAAGTCAAAGGGATGATGGGTTGAAAACCCATCCTACGCAACAATGACAGGTCGTGCTTTGGGCGGGTTGGTATTAGTCACGAACCCCGGAAAAGCGGGTTTGCCAATCTTCCCGTTGGTCATCGGTGATCTTGGCAAACAGCACGTCGGGTACGCTAAATTCATGGCCGCCGGGCAGGGCGGTCAAGGCGGCGTTCACATCATCGGGCCAGGTGGTATCAAGCGTGTTCATCGCACTGAGCATCCGTGCGGCGGCGTCGGGAATGAACGGCGCGCTTAGGACTGCGTAAAGGCGGATCAGGTTCAGACCCATGCGCACCTGTGCTGCCGCCCGGTCGGGGTCACTTTTGAACGTCACCCAAGGCGCCGTGCTTTGCAGGTATTCGTTGCCGACCACCCAGATGGCGCGCAGGTCCTGCGCCGATTTGCGCACCTCCATGGCCTCCATATGGGTTTCATAGTTGCGGATTTTGGTGGTGAGGTCAGCGATCAGCGCCGCCTCGTCCGGGCCATAAGCGCCGTCGCCCGGCACCGCTTCGCCAAATTTTGAGCGGCAGAATTTGGTGATACGGCTGATGAAGTTGCCCAGAACGTCGGCCAGATCTTTGTTGGTATCAGCTTGAAACCCTTCCCAGGTGAATTCCGCGTCACTGCTTTCGGGTGCATGGCTTAGCAGCCACCAGCGCCAGTAATCGGCCGACAGGATTTCCAACGCCTGATCCATGAACACGCCGCGTCCTTGCGAAGTGGAAAACTGGCCGCCATCATAGTTGAGGAAGTTGAACGATTTCAGATGGTCGACCATCTTCCAGGGTTCGCCCGAACCAAGGATGGTCGCCGGAAAGCTAAGCGTATGGAATGGCACGTTATCCTTGCCCATGAACTGCACATAGCGCACGTCATCCGCACCCTTATCGGTGCGCCACCAGCGTTCCCAGTCGGCGTCAGGTCGCCCGTTCGCCTCGGCCCATTCACCCGCGCAAGCGATGTATTCGATTGGTGCGTCGAACCAGACATAGAACACTTTGCCCTCCATGCCGGGCCAGTCGTCGTCGCCCCGGCGCACCGGAATGCCCCAGTCAAGATCGCGAGTGATGCCACGGTCACGCAATCCGTCGCCGTCGTGCAGCCATTTCTTGGCAATCGACGTGGTCAGGATGGGCCAGTCTTTCTTGCTGTCAATCCAGGCGTCCAGATCGTCCTTTAGCGCGGATTGGCGCAGGTAAAGGTGCTTGGTCGCGCGCACTTCCAGATCGGTAGAGCCCGAGATGGCGCTGCGCGCATCAATCAGGTCGGTCGGGTCCAGTTGTTTGGTGCAATTCTCGCATTGGTCACCGCGGGCTTTGTCATAACCGCAATTGGGGCAGGTGCCTTCGATATAGCGGTCCGGAAGGAAGCGTTTGTCGGCGTTGGAATAGACCTGTTTTTCGTCGACTTCGCGGATCAGACCGTTATCGGCCAGAACCCCGGCAAAATGCTGGGTCAGCTTATGGTTTTGCGGGCTGGACGAACGGCCAAAGTGGTCGAACGACAGGCCGAACCGGCGGGCGATATCGGCCTGAACTTCGTGCATCCGCGTACAGAATTCATCCACGGGCTCTCCGGTTTTGGCGGCGGCCAACTCGGCAGGGGTGCCGTGTTCGTCGGTGGCACAGAGAAACAGCACCTCGTTGCCGCGCCCGCGTTGGAAACGGGCATACAGATCGGCCGGCAATTGGCTGCCCACCAGATTTCCAAGGTGTTTGATGCCGTTGATATAGGGGATCGCCGAAGTGATCAGGATACGTGCCATTTTGATATTTCCGCTGATTGCCGCGCGGGACTATGTATCGCAGGTGATATCAAACGTCACCCCATGAATGACGGCGATTGAGGGGGCGCAGTAAATTGAACTTTATGCAGGAAGCTTCATGAGTATATGACATAAGGTCGGGCAAGCGTCTGATGTCGCCACAGGAATTTAGGTCTTTTGCAATAAGGTTAGGTGCCCTACACCCGAATTGTACCCTGCGGAGCATTCATGGCCTTAACCCCGATCAGTGTTGTAAAGGCGCAAGCGGCCCTGGCACGGCGTTGGTTGGATAAGACCTGGCTTGTCATGCGGCAACACGGGCCTGGGCAAATTCAGTTCTGGTTCATTGCTTTGGTGATCGGCATTGTTGCCGGCTTTGCAGCCCTTTTCTTTCGCAAAGGCATCAATGCCTTGCAGTCGTTTCTTTACGGCACCGAAGATGTGCACCATTTGCACAGTTTTGCCGAAGGACTGCCGTGGTACATGATCCTGCTGATCCCGATGATCGGCGGTCTGGTGGTCGGGTTAATCCTGCACCGTTTCACGCCGGACGGGCGGGTGCGGGCGGTGGCGGATGTGATCGAAGGTGCGGCCCTGCGCGATGGGCGGGTCGAGTTGAAGGCCGGAATGGCTTCGGCAGTGGCGTCGCTGATCACGCTCAGTTCCGGTGGGTCGTCCGGGCGGGAAGGGCCGGTGGTGCATCTGGCCGCTATGGTGTCGACCTGGGTGAGCAATCGCATCGACGCTGACGGCATTACCGGGCGCGACTTGCTAGGATGCGCTGTGGCGGCGGCGGTTTCGGCCAGTTTCAACGCGCCGATTGCCGGCGCGCTGTTCGCGCTTGAGGTGGTGTTGCGCCACTTTGCCGTGCACGCATTCGCACCGATCGTTATCGCATCGGTGGCAGGCACCGTGATCAGCCGGTTAGAGTTTGGCGATGTCGCTGAATTTACCCTGGCCACGCCCGGCGCGTTGCAATTTTACGTCGAATTGCCGGCCTTTCTGATCCTGGGATTAGTCTGCGGTCTGGTGGCGGTTGTATTGATGCATTCGGTGTTCTGGGCCGAAAAGATCGGTGACCTTGTGCATGATCGCACGGGCCTTCCGCGCTGGCTGCGTCCGGCAATCGCGGGCGCAATGGTGGGCGCATTGGCGATTTCCTATCCGCATATCATCGGCGTTGGCTATGAAACGACGTCGGCGGCACTGTCCGGGGATTTCCTGTTGCATCAGGTGGTTGTCTTTGCAGTGATCAAAACCATCGCCGTTGCCATTACCATTGGCGGGCGTATGGGCGGCGGCGTGTTTTCCCCGGCTTTGATGGTCGGCGCGCTGACCGGACTGGCGTTTGGACTGGTCGCCACCGGGTTGTTTCCGAACGTTTCGGGCACCCACACGTTGTATGCTTTTGCCGGTATGGGCGCGGTGGCGGCGGCGGTGCTGGGCGCGCCGATATCGACCACCCTTATCGTGTTCGAACTGACCGGAGACTGGCAGATCGGCATTGCCGTAATGATCGCCGTGTCGATGTCCACCGCTCTTGCTTCGCGCCTTGTGCACCGGTCGTTCTTTCTGACTCAGCTTGAGCGGCGCGGCATTCATCTGGCCGCCGGACCACAGGCCTATTTGCTGGCGATGCTGCGCGCCACCTCGGTCATGCGCATGGCGGAAGACCTAAAGCCGGAAGACATTGCGCAATGCGATGCGATGATCGCCCGGGGCCTGAGCGTTCAGGGTGGCGACACACTTGAGGCCGCGATGCCGATGTTTGACCGGGAAGAGGTGGCGTTTGTCCCGGTGGTGTCCGGCATCAGCAAAGGTGATGAACCACGCCTGATCGGCGCGCTGTATCATATTGATGCGCTCAAGGCCTATAACCGGGCGCTGGCCGCCACCGCTGCTGAGGAGCATTCCTGACCCGCTTGCGGGGGCAGAGGATTTGCGCCTAGAGTGTCCCTGACTTTGAAAGAGGGGTTCCCCATGTCCAATCTGTCCGGCGTTATCCCGCCATCAACCACGCCATTTGACGACGCGGGCAATATCCAGATTTCAGATGTGGGGCCTCAGATTAGCTGGCTGATTGAACAGGGCGCCAATGCGGTGGCCGTGGGCGGATCAACCGGCGAAGGTCAGACCCTGGACGCCGGGGAAACCCGCGATCTGGTCACCGCTGCCATCGACGCCGCCGCCGGGCGCGCGCCGGTCATTGCAGGCATTATCTGCGACAGCACGCGCGAGGCGGTGAAGCGCGGGAAAATGGTTGCCGACCTTGGGGTGGCCGCCTTGCAGGTCACACCGGTGCATTACCTGTTTCGTCCGGGTGACGACGCGATGGTCGAGCATTTTCGCACGCTTGCGGGCGAGACCGGGCAAAAGATCATTATCTATAACGTGGTGCCCTGGACCTATCTTTCGCCTGAACTGCTGATCCGCATCATGACTGAGGTGCCTCAGGTCATCGGCGTCAAACAATCTGCTGGCGATCTGAAACAACTGGCCGACCTGATGATCGACGCACCTCAGGACAAGCTGATCTTCAGCGCCGTCGATGCTCTGCTTTACCCGTCGTACGCGCTTGGCGCGCATGGCTCGATTGCCGCCATTCTGGCCGCCGCCCCGGGGCCTTCGGTCAAGTTGTGGGATGCGGTCAAGGCGGGCGATCATGCGACCGCGCTGGACTTGCATGTTATGCTGCTGAGGCTTTGGAACGCCCTGATGCCACACGATAACCTGCCCGCCGCCACAAAGTATGCGCAACATTTGCAAGGCGTGCCATCCGGCCTGCCGCGTCAGCCTATGCCGCCTGCAAGTGCAGATCAGCAGGCGAATGTGAAAGCCGCACTTGTGAGATTGGGAGTAATTTGACCTAGGTAGAAAAGCCGTAGTGTAGGGTGGGCATTCTGCCCACCATTCCTAAAGGGGTGGTGGGCAGAATGCCCACCCTACACAAATTCATCCACTAGAAATTGGCTGACCGATCAAAAGGACAGCCCGTCTATTCCGGCAACCCGGCCAGCCGCAGCCCGTCGAAATAGCGCCGAGTTTCGGGTGTGTCGGCATAATTGCTGCGCTTTTGTACCTGTGAGACCGTATCGCTGGGCATTTGTTCAAGCAGTGTGTCCAGCGCCGCCTTCGCCTCGTCCATCTGGCCCAGCTGGGCATGGGCGGCCGCCAACTGACGATATAAAGGCGTGTATCCCGTACTTATCTCCAGCCCTTTGCTGGCATAATGAATGGACTTTTCGTAGTGCCCCGCCTGAAGGTTCGCGATCCCCATCGCGCCCAGAATGATCAGCCTCCAGGGTGTGTTTCCCCCCAGTTTCAGAGCGCGATGCAGGCAATCCAGCGCCGGTTCCGGCATGCCCAGAAACACATAAGACCAACCACAAAAGGCCAGCGAGACAAAATCCAAGGAGGCGCCTCTCAGGATTTTCTCAATGATCCGGCGATGTTCGGCGGCATCCATGCCTTTGACTTGCCCATCAAAGGTGGCCCCGAAATTCATAACCGGATATCTGTTCTTCAAAGGTTCAGCTGCGGACAACCAGCCTTGTAGCGACTTCTTGTAAGGCTCGATAACGCCGCTGAAACCTACCGAAACCGATGACGAGTAGGCAAGCAGAGCAACAGCCAGCGCATCCGGCAGGCTTGGGCCTTTTTCCAACGCGGCACTCGCGAATTTAAGGGCAGCGGCCATTGCGATCGGGTCAAGGGTTTCAAAGGCCAGCATGGCGCGCAAGGCGAAGTCATTGGCCGTCATTTCGGCACTGTTCAAGCCTTCCAGCCGGACCAGTTCAGCGTCGAAAACCGTGCGCATGATCAGTCCAGATATTTCTTCACCAACGCTGTCCTGCCAGTCAAACGCATCGCTCAGATCACCGTCGAACTTGTCTTTGCGGATGGTTGTATCGCCCGCACCCAGCAATTGCGTTTCCAGCCGCAATTTGTTGCCACGGCTGCGCAATCCCATCAGCAACACATAATCGGTCCCGGTCGAGGTTTCCGCTGTGGTTGCGTTCAGCCACATGGTCGCCCCCAGATAGGCAGACACGTCACCGGTGATTGCATCCGCCAATTCGCGCACTTCGTCGCGATCATCAGACGTGGTGACCGGGCGCACGGCGATGGTCAGCTTACTCGACGTCTCCCCGGCAACCGTCTGAACTTCCGCCTGATCGCCGCGCACCCAGACCTGCACAGGCCGCGCGATATTCTTCAACTCCCACACTCCGGCCTCGTCGAACGAAGGCCGTAACGTGCCATCCAGACTGCCAAAAACCGCCTCGGAAATCGCCACCGACCCCGGTTTGGTCGCAGCCTCAAGCCGCGCGGCAACATTGACCCCGTCGCCAAATACATCTGCGTCTTCTTCGACCACATCGCCCAGATGCACGCCCACACGCATGACGATTTCCGGCTCACCGGGCTGCGCGCCGGTTGCCAACCTGTCCTGCACCTGCATCGCACTTTCAACCGCATCAACGGCTGATCCAAACAGCACGATCCAGCCGTCACCCATATTCTTGACAATCCGCCCGCGCCGCGAGGCAACGGAAGGCCCGAACAATTCAGCCCGAAGGCGGCGCAACGCCCTGAGCATGGCCTCAGAATCCTCACCCATCAGGCGGGAATAGTCGCAGATGTCAGCCACCAGAACCGCCGCAAGGTGCCGTTTCATG
>DAOUQK010000166.1 GCA_030625695.1 Paracoccaceae bacterium
GTTGCCGCGTCAAATGCGCAGTTTCCCCCGCTTGGCGGCACATCTGGCGGATCGCGCACGGGGTGCCCGCCCGGATACGCCGCGTCATGATCTGACGATTGATGCAAGTGTTCAGGCCAAGATGGAAAGGCTGATCCGCGAGGCCGCACAACGTGCGGGAACACGTCTTTCGGCAGCCTTGATTGTAGCAGATCACCGTAGCGGCCAGATCATTGCTTCGGTTGGGTCGCCCGGGTTTGATGGCACGGATCGGCGACAGGGGTTTGTTGATATGACGCGGGCCATCCGGTCGCCTGGATCGACCCTGAAACCGCTGATCTATGGGTTGGCGTTTGATCAGGGGCTGGTACATCCCGACACATTGATCCGCGACGCGCCAGTACGGTTTGGCCGCTATGCGCCGCGCAATTTTGACGGCAAGTTTAGGGGCGACATACGGGTACGTGACGCGCTGCAAATGTCTCTGAACATTCCTGTCGTAAAGCTGACCCATGAACTTGGCCCGGTCCGGTTGATGGCCGCTATGCGCCGCTCTGGCGCAGATGTGCGCCTGCCCGGCGGGGTGCCTGGACTGGCTATTGCGCTGGGCGGCGTGGGGATAAGCCTGCATGATCTGGTGCAGCTTTATGCCGGGTTGGCGCAGGGCGGGCGTAGTGTGGGGCTTTATGCCGACGCTGGTGAGTCTGATACGGAAAACGCACGTCTGATCTCGGATGTTGCGGCCTGGCAGGTGGGTAATATCCTGTTGGGTGTGGCGCCACCCGCAGGTGCACCTGGCGGCGTCGTGGCGTTCAAGACCGGCACGTCTTACGGGCACCGTGACGCCTGGGCGATTGGCTTTGACGGCGCGCATGTGATCGGGGTCTGGATGGGCCGCGCGGATGGCACACCAGTACCGGGCGCATTTGGTGGTGACCTGGCGGCACCGGTGTTGTTCGAAGCGTTTGGTCGCCTGAAACCGACGTTTGAACCTTTACCGCCACCACCGCCCGCCACCCTGATACTCAGCTCGGCAGAATTGCCGCAACCATTGCGCCGGTTCCGGCCCCGCGATGCGGTGTTCGAAGAACCGGCTGGCGCGCCGCAATTGACCTTTCCTCCGGATGGTGCGCGGATGGCTTTGACGGGCGGGGCTTTGACGGTGAAACTGCGCGGCGGGACGGCACCGTTTATGGTTTTGGCGGATGGCCGTCCGTTGGTCGCAGGGCAGCATCTGCGGGAATTTGATGTGCCCAGTCCGGGGGTCGGGTTTTCGACCTTGGTGGTGGTGGATGGCAAAGGCCGGTCTGACCGGGTGGAAGTACGCCTGGATTAGACGAAAGTCCCAGAAACTGACCTGTCAATTTGCCGTAGGGTGGGTTTTCAACCCACCATCCAACCGGTTCAACAGGTGCCATTCTTGTTCAGGCTTTCCTCGCAACCTTCAACGGCGTCCTTCGCGCATCCAACCCGTGATGATAAACGCTGATGCGATCAACAGGATCAGCCAGACCGGCAACAGCGGCGTTTGTGTTACATCCAGCGTTTCATAAGCCCCGCGAGGTGTCAGGCCAATCCAGCCACGCCCCGATGCAGGTCGCCCCGCGCGGACGTTACGCACCGAGGGTAAGCCGTCTTCCAGTCGAAAGATGCCGCCGCGCAGCGGGGCGATGACCGGCTCGAACAAGGCGGGAGTGGCGATGGTGTCTTCGAACTCTCTGGGGGCCGCCGGACCAAGGCCGATAACGGCCTTTTGCGCGCCCTCTGCCAACCGGTAAAGGCCAATTTCCGGCCCGTCATAAAGGGCTTCGAACCGGCCGGGGGTGATCTCGGTCAAAGTCAGTTCTTCGCTTTCGCCGTCCGGGCGCGTTACCGTCATCGGTCCGACAGTTTCCGACAAAGTGCTGCGGATGATGCGCATGGTCTGGCCCGTGGCCTCGGCCCATAACGCCTCTTCCTCCAGTTCCGGTTCTTTCATCATCCAGTGGGCCAACCGGCGCAGCAGTTCCAATTGCGGCCCGCCGCCCTCATACCCCCGACTCCAAAGCCAGGCGTGATCGGACGCCAGCAACGCCACCCGCCCTTCGCCCACCCGGTCGAGAATCAGCAACGGGCGACCTTCAAACCCGGTCATTACGATTGAGCCTTTGTCGGGTTCTACATCAATCTGACGCAGCCAACTGCCCCATCCGTCGGCATTGGGCAGGTTGGTTGTCACCGGGTGGCGCATGCCAAGGTCGGTGACTTTGGGTTTATACCGATCCTCGATCACCCGGGCACTGGGTTGCGCCGGAATCACTCGGCCCAAAGGTGAGCGATACAGGCTGTCGGCACTGGCAAAATCCGGCCCGGCAGCGATCAGGACCGCGCCGCCCTTGGCGACATAATCCGACACATTGTCAAGATAGATGGCTGGCAGGATGCCACGGCGTTTGTAACGGTCAAAGATGATCAGATCAAATTCGTCGACCTTTTCCAGGAACAATTCGCGGGTCGGAAAGGCGATCAGCGACAGTTCGTCCACCGGCACGCCGTCCTGTTTTTCCGGTGGTCTGAGGATGGTGAAATGCACCAGATCAACAGAGCTGTCGGACTTGAGAAGATTTCGCCAGGTCCGTCCGCCGGCATGGGGTTCACCGGATACCAGAAGCACGCGCAACCGATCACGCACGCCGTTCATCTGGATCAGGGCGGTGTTGTTGCGGTTGGTTATTTCGCCGTCCTGTTCGACCACCCGAAACTGAATCACATTTCGCCCGCCATGGGGCAGGGACACCGGCAGTTCGATGTCCTGACCGATTGGCACGGTAAAGCGTTCAGGCGGCTGCCCGTCGATTGATATCTCTAACGTGGTGGCGGGCTGCGTATGTGGGACATTCCCACTGTCCTCGATCCGGATGGTCAGGGTAACCGGTTCGCCGATGATGGCAAATGCCGGGGCGTTGCGGACAATCAGGCGACGGTCCCAGTCAGATTTCTGACCGCTTAGCAACAGATGCAGCGGGGCTGGCAGGTCAGGGGTACGGGCCATATCGTGCACCTGACCGTCGCTAAGGGCGATGATCCCGGCAATCCGGGCGCGGGGCTCTTCTGCCAGAGTTTCGGCCAGAACGCGCATCAGGGTTGTGCCGGTGTCACCTTCGCCATCCGGCACGCGCACCCGTCTGACTTCGGTATTGGCGCGAGCGGCTAGCGTCGCGGCCAGGGTGTCGCCCGCCTGTTGCATTTGTTCAGGGCGATTGCCCAGAGACTGGCTCGCACTTTGATCTTCGATCATCACCACGATGTCGGTCAGGGCCAACCGGTCTTCGACCTGATAGACCGGGCCGGACAGAGCCGCCAAAAGCGCAATCGCCGCCAAGGCTCGCCAGGCCCAACCTGCCAGACCACGCCACAGCGCCAGGATAATCCCGGCCAGCGCCAATGCGCCAATTCCGGCCAGCACAGGCCAGGGAATCAACGGGTCAAACATCACAGTTGCGGTCATTGGCCCAACCTGTCGAGCAAGGCAGGCACATGCACCTGATCGGATTTATAATTGCCGGTCAGGACGTGCATCACCAGATTGACGCCAAAGCGATAGGCGATCTCGCGCTGCCGCTCGCCTGCAAATCCGCGTCCAACCGGCAGCAAGGGCCGCCCGTCGCGGTCCGTGGCCCAGGCACCGGCCCAGTCGTTACCACCGATGACCACCGGGGTTACCCCGTCATTGAGGTTGCGAAACGGCATGCCTTCGGCCTGTTCGGCGTCCGGCGGAGCGGCCTCGACCCAGACATCGCGGCTGTTGTGACGACCCGGAAAGTCCTGCAACAGATAAAAGGTGCGGGTCAGGACGTGATCGTTGGGCAATGGTTCCAGTGACGGAATGTCCAGCGAGGCTGCCAGTTTTTGCAGCATCCGGCCATTCGGGCTGGCGGTGCCAAAGCTGGCGATGTGGCTGTCGCGGGTATCAAACAGGATCAGCCCGCCAGAGCGTAAGTAGGTGTTTAACCTTGCATAGGCCTCAGCAGAAGGCACCGGCTGGTCCGGGGTAATCGGCCAGTAGAGCATCGGAAAGAACGCTAGTTCGTCGCGTTCAAGGTCAACGCCCATCGGCGTAGACGGTTCAATCGAAGTGCGAAAGAACAGCGTGTCGGACAGGCCCTGCAACCCGGCCCTTGCGATGTCATCGACTTGTTGGTTGCCTGTCAGAACATGGGCCAGGACCAATTCGGACGTAGCCGCAACGGCGTGCCGGGTATCCTGTTGGGCCTGCACCCTTTCGGTGCCCATCACGGCCAACCCGCAGACAATCACGCCGGTCAATACATTGGCCACCCGCCGGGTCCCAAGCCGACCGGTCAGGGCCAATGACGCCACCACATCCAGCGTTAGCAATGCCAGCGCCAATCCAAGCAACCATCCACCCAACAGAACCTCACGGGCCACGCTTAACCCTTGAACCGACGTGCCTGCAGGCCAGTTGGCGCTGACCAGACGGGCGTCGATACCCAGCACATTGCGCGCCAGCACACGGTCTCCACTGTCATAAATACCGGGTCGCAGGTCCGGCCCCGCCGGGGCCTCGGCCAGATCGGGACCCGCCACACCCGGCAACGTGGCCCCGTCAATCAAATCGCCAAAGCCGTTAAGAACCTCAAGTGGTCGCCATGTGGTGCCTTCCAGGTCAGCCGCCGCAGGTGGCTTGGCCGACGACGACACCGCCAGCCGTTCCAGCATTTCCACGAACAGCCCCGACAAAGGCAGGTTCGACCATTCGGCATTGGCTGTGACGTGAAACAGCACGATCTGACCCAACCCAAGTGATTTGCGTGTCACCAAAGGTGTTCCGTCGCTCAACGCGGCAATCACCCGGTTGGCCAGCGTCGGATCGGGTTGCGCCACCACTTGTGACGTGACGCGCACATCGTCCGGGACGCTTAGCCCGTAAAACGGTGAGCCTTCGGTAAATGGCGCCAGTTCCTTGGGCTCTCCCCAGGACATGGCCCCGCCAACGCTGCGCCCTCCGGCGCGCAGGCGCACCGGCATCAGCGGGTGTTCGTCGGCGCGGCTAAGATCGCTTGCCGCCATTCGCGGACCGGCAAAGCGCAGCAACATGCCACCTGTTTCGACCCATTCGATCAGCGCTGTTTCTTCGGTGCCCGACAGGTTTGCCACATCGGCCAGAACAATCACATCCGGGTTGGCCGGAATCAGATCGGGGATCGCCCCTTCTAACAGATCGGCACTTGGGACCAGTGCCTGATTCAGATAATGCAGCGGTGACAACAATTCCAACCCTTCGCGGTCATCGCGCCCGGCAATCATCGCCACTTCGCGTCGTCGCAGACCATCGTCGGCAAGGCTAAGCGCCCCGGCTGATTTCTGGCCCTGTATCTCGAACCCGGTGATCCGTGCGCGCAGTTCGGCAGGCAACGACAGGGTTGTTGTTGCCTGTACCTCGCCCGCCTTGAAGCGCGCCGGAACCGAGGCCAGAACCCGCGCAATCCCGGCTGGATCGCGCCCTTGCGCCAATATCGTCACCTCGCGCGCAGGGCCTGCAACGGACCGCACCGCCCTAAGTTCTATCGCGCCGTCAGCGATAAATGCCGGGGTCAGGCCCAGAACCGCGCCGACGCCCTGAAACACCGTCACATCGCCGCGCGCCTCTAACGCAGTCAACAACTCTTCACGCCTGTCATACTCCAGCCCGTCACCGTGCCAAAAACTGTCAAAATCACCTTCAACCGCCTCAAGAGCGGCCAGCACACTGTTAATCTGTTCGCCGGATGGCTGCCACGCCTCAGGCTCCAATCCGGCCAAACGGCCGCGCCACACATCCGCCGATTGAAACACCAGATTGCCGGGCACGCTGAGCCTGAGGACGGCCACCGCCCGGCCATTGTGCCCCGCCTTGGCCAGTTGCGCATCCATCAGACCCATACGCGCCTTCCAACGGGTCGCCCCGGCCCATGTGGCATCCAGCACGATCAGTAGCGGCCCATCGCCGCCTTTGTCGCCGGATGGGTTAAGCACCGGGCCGGCCAACCCGACAATAATCGCCGCCACGGCCAGCAGACGCAGCAGCAACAACCACCAAGGGGTGCGGTCAGATACTGTTTCGTCGTCTTGCAGGCCCAGCAACAGGGTGACACCGGGGAACACTTCGCGCTTGGGCGCGGGAGGGATGGCGCGCAGCAACAGCCAGAGTATCGGCAAACCCAACAGACCCAGCAACAGCCAGGGCGTGGTAAAGCCGATACCAGCCAAAACCGTCATCGCACGCCTCCGTCCAAGGCCCGGTACAGCCATAACAACGCCGATTGCGCGCTGTCACCGGTGTGGTGCAGGCCCAACTGCCAGCCGGTTGCACGGGTCAATTGGGTCAGTTCATCGCGTCGTTTGGCCAACCGGTCCAGATACTTGTCGCGCAGGTCGCGCGCCTTCAGCGTTTCATGCGCGAGGCCGCCGCCAACACTTTCGAATATGGTCCGTCCGCGATAGGAAAACTGTTCTTCCTCCGGATCAAGCACTTGCAATAACACACCACGAACGCCGCGGTCGGCAGCTTTGGTCAGGGCCAGTTTTACTTCGTCCAGATTGCCAAGGAAATCCGACAGGAACAATGCCCGTGAATGCGGCGTCATCGCCCGATGTTCAGGCGGGGCATATTCATCCGGGGTATCGTGTGCAAAAGCATCGGCCAGTCGCAAAATCTGGGTATTGCCGCGTCGGGGCGGCAGGGATGTGCCGGTTAGCCCAACCCGTTCACCGCCGCGTACCAGCAGGATCGCAATGGCCAGCGCCAACAGACGCGCGCGGTCAATTTTAGAGGGTAGGGATGCCTGTGAGGCAAACCGCATCGACGCGCCCTGATCGACCCAGAGCATCACCGATTGGGCAATCTGCCATTCCCGTTCGCGCACATATTGCATGTCGCCCCGGGCCGAACGACGGTGATCAATCAATCGTTTGCTGTCGCCAATCTGTACTGGACGGTATTGCCAGAAATCATCGCCCATCCCGGCACGCCTGCGCCCGTGTTCCCCCATCAGAACGGTCCCGGCCAAATGCTCAGCCTTTGCCAGCAAAGGCGGCAAGCGGCTTGCCTCGGCCTCGGACCGTTCCCGTAAAGAGGGGCCAGAGGCGCGACCAGTGTTCACGCAGCGGCCTCATTTCTGGTCAGCGCCGCCGTGGTGGTTTCAATCAGATCAGCCAGGCTGTCGCCCCGCGCCCTTGCGGCAAAATTCAGCGCCATCCGGTGGCTTAGCACCGGGCGGGCCATGTCGATCACATCTTCGGCGTTGGGCACCAAACGACCCTGTAACAAGGCCCGTGCGCGCACCGTCATCATCAAGGCCTGCGAGGCGCGCGGCCCCGGACCCCAGGCCACGGTTTCTTTCACCCGCTCTGATACACCCGGTTCCTCCGGGCGAAACGCACGCACCAGATCAAGGATCATCTCGACCACCGATTCTCCGACCGGCATACGCCTAAGCAACGTCTGAGCGGCCAGTAGTTCGCCCGGTTCAAACACCTGAGATGCCTCCAATTCATCGACCCCGGTAGTGGCCATCAGAATGTCGCGTTCGGTTTCACGGCTGGGATAATCCACATCGACCTGCACCAGAAACCGGTCCAGCTGGGCCTCGGGCAGGGGATAGGTGCCTTCCTGTTCAATCGGATTTTGCGTCGCCAGAACGTGGAATGGTGCGTCCAGCGGACGATCTTCGCCTGCCACACTGACCATACGTTCCTGCATTGCCTGCAATAGCGCGGACTGAGTGCGCGGACTGGCGCGGTTGATCTCATCCGCCATCAGCAACTGGCAAAACACCGGACCGGGCACAAAGCGAAAGCTGCGCCGCCCGTCGGCGTC